>NZ_JAUBOY010000032.1:0-92044 GCF_036700465.1 Microcoleus sp. T3_A4
TCTGCCACATCTCTTGATGAGATTATTCGCGCTTATTGTGCAACTTAGTGTCTCATTTTTATTTGAAATAACTATACCTAATTTTATACAGTATCCATTTGCCTTGTTTGTCTGCGATTTCCCCTGGAATATTTGGATGCCAGTCAGTACGAGTCAGGATATAATCGGCATGATAGTTTTTGGCTACTTTGACTAAATCTGCACTGCTGCGGCGGATGAAAAAGTCATTTCCTCCCCAGATCATTTGCGGGTTTAATGGCACTCCTAAAACGGTTTCCATGCGACTTTGCCATTCTTTGATGCCTTTTTCGGTAAAGGGAAAGTTTTTGAAGTTGACGACAATCGCTCTTTCGGAGAAAAACTGAAAGCTGGTAACTGAAGGTGGAATTAATACGAGTGAATCTCGGCTGCTAATTTGCGAAAATCGCACAGCTAATTTGCTTAAGTCGTCCCTGGGAACGGCATTGATATTAACTCTTGTGTGAAATACATTTAATATAGGTTGGGGCATAATTCCTGCTACTCCAAAAACTAAGGTGGCGGTAGTTATTAAGGCTAATGTGTGAGTTATAGTCTGTTTTATAGATGTAGCTAGGGATGTTTTTTCTAAAATGAATGGGAAGGCGAGGATTGAGAAAAAGATGGGGATACTAATTATTCGATCGCCCATTATTTCCCATGAATCAGTCAGCGGATATATCAAGCTGAAAATTACCGTGCCTGCTGCTATAATCCACAACAATAGATTATATCGTTTGGGAAATACGTATTTTTTTGTTTGCCAAACTGATAATCCTAAGAAAAGGATACCCCGAAAAGGCAAAGTTAGAATAGCTAACAGCAACAAGCTAACAGCTATTTGTTTGTCTCTGTAAATTTGTTCTACCGTCAAGGCAACAGCAATAAATATAATTAATTGAGCAAAAGGTACGGTTCTAGCTAACTGTAGTTTGGCGATAAAAGCCACCGGGTAAATTTCTACAAATATGTAATTTAGAAACAGCCCAAAAAGGGATGTACCAATAATTATATAAAAATTAACTTTGTCTTCTTTTGGCAAGAAGTCGGAATTTTTGATGCACAGCAAGCCACCCATTATAAAACATATAAAGTTGAACCAATTCCCGACATCCCAATTTGACGGGAGGATGTGGTGGGGGTTGCGGACTTTCGCATGAATGTAGACAAACTCAGCGTTGTCGATAGTGTGAGTGCTGGTAGTACCTGTTAATAACATCGGTACGTAAACGATACTTGCCATTGCTGCTAAAAGTGCGATCGCCAAAATCAATGTTTTAAACTTCCGCTGTCTTACAGATTCAATAAATAAAACGGGAACCATCATCAATCCCGGCAACAAACCAACTAAAAATTGCAGCAAACAACCCAGTCCAAAAAATAAATATCCGGTCAGCCATTTCTGGCGCAAACTAAAGTAAATTCCCCAGATTGCGAAACCCATTGCGAAGGTACTGGGTACTGATTTGGTGGAAAATATCAGGGTGTTACCAACATCTGTAAATGAAGCGGCTATACATAAAAAAGCCATCGCTGCTGCAGGCAGCTTGGAATTAGTATAGATATTGATAATTGCGTAGCAAGCTAGGATAAATGAACCGAAGGCGAGGAATTGATAAATAAAGTGCGCTAGGGGAATGCTGGTTCCTATATTTGCGAGCAAATAGATAATATAATAATAGTAATATCTCGGATTAAACTTAACCATTTCCTGAACGTAATAGTCATTTTTATAGAGTTCAGGATTTAACATCAATTGAATTGGTGGCACTTCGGGAAAGTTGCCTCCTATCGGGAAAATATACCCAGTGGCCATCAGGGAGCCGATGATGACAAAAGTATAGAGAGATAGATTAAAATACCAGTGGGATTTTTGATGTTTTTGCATTGACGGTTCCACCTACCTACTGACAGCCAAATTGTTAATCTCCAGTTGGCATTGGTTTGATAAATCTTGTTTGCTGCTACTCAATACCTCAAGCAGCAGATAAATGGGATTTTTGCCCTCAACTAATAGATTTAAGCCGATCGCACTTTTTGAACTATAAGCCATTTCTGCTGAGTCTATTAATTTACCTTGCTTGTCCCACAAAGTCAAGCGCAGGACAAGTCCCGGACATTGTTTGTTAGGTAAATTGAGTTTGCCGGTAACTTTCACTTTGTCTGAGATTGAACCTAAATACAGGAAAGATGTATCGATTTTCTTGCTGTTTTTAATTGAATTAGTTACAATATTATATAGGTTATTCGATTCTTGACTGATTGAATAATTGGCACTTGTGTAGATTGATTGATGCAAACTAATCCAATCTAACTGCGTGCCTGGTCGATCGACTATTTGCCGCTGCATCGCCTCCAGAGTCCTAACTGCCGTTGCTGTATCAGTCGGCCGCACCCTCCGGTAAACGCTGACAGTCACGCCGTTTTCTAGCTTAAACTGTTCCGGTAGCAATTGGAAATCGCGGGCAATTTCCCAGTTTTGAGTAAAGGCATCGTACACAACTTTAACAACATCTTGTTCGTGCGATCGCAAAACTTGTTCGTCAGTCGGTAATACCTGCTGAAAAGGTACCGCAACCACCGCATATTGTGACTGTAACAACTCCGGTAGCGGGTAAGTATCGCGCGAGTCAATTTGCGGCCTCCCGATTGTATTTAATTTCCACCAACCCTCCGGCGGGTTTAATTTTCGGTTGGCTTGTCTGAGGATGTTAGCATTAAAACTGTTAGAAGCACCGGCAATATAAATCGGTTCTTCATTCGGTGCTAATTTTCGCAGAAACTCTACTAATTTTACAACTTCGTCGTAATCCGATCGCACTAACGGCGGAAAATTACCCACAAACAGTCTTGGCAAATCAATTTTGAGAGGAATTAACCCGACTGCGGCATTGACAACCAGGTACAAACCCGCCGCGCCCAGCATGAAATACCGGATTTTTCCCTTGAGTGTCAGCCACGTTGTCCAGAAAAATGTGGATAGTCCTAAAAGTGCGATCGGTGTAATATGAATTGTATAGTGCAAGTAGCCGTAACGCAACACTAACAGCCATTCAATCAGCGACAAAACCCCAAACAACGAAACAAAAATAGCCGCCGGAACCAGCATTCGGGTGAGAATTCCCGCAGAAAAACCAATCAGTACCAGCAGCCAAGTTCCCAAACCGTAAAAATCCGCATAACGAGTTAAAATATCACTTACAGGCAAACTCCAAGCGACATACAAATTGCGGTAGTCAACCGTCAGAGCACTGCGAGTAAAATCTCCCGCTACCAACATTAAAATACTCAAGCTAGTTACAGCTATCAAGCCCAATTTTACACCGGATTCAAACAAGCATCTGTAGGCAAACGGCGCTGCCGCGTCCTTGTCTTTTGGAGACGACAATGCCGTTTTTTTACGGTATATTAGTACAATAAACTCGATGAAAGCCTGTAAAGTCGCTGCACCCAAAAAGGCGATCGCACTATAAGCAAAATGGCGTCTCAACAGAATCGCCGCCGCCAGCAAAAACCCAATTAACGGGATTTTCCACCAAGATTTCAGCTTAACATCCTGCAAATAAACCCAAATTGCCAAGGCTACAAACACACAGCCGCCAGTATCCAGATATCCCCGCAGAGTCGGTATCCAACTCATCGGAATTAATAAACTCAGCAGCACAGTTGACCAAAACACCCGGCGCGGATAAACTGGAATTAGCTTTGCAGAAATTGCCCCCAGCAACAGGCGAAACGGCAGCACATAAATCAGGGATATACTGAGAATGTAACTCAGCCGAGATTCGCCAAATAAGAGAATAAATGGCACTAACGGCAAAGAGATTAATAGATTTTTTTCCTTAGATAGCGATTCTATAACTCCGCGCCATGCTTTATCGGGCGAGTCTCGAAATAAATTGGCCGTGTTGACTGTAGCGGTGTTGTAGCCCGCGTAATCCCACCAATAAAAAGTATGTTCGCTGGATACATAGATTGATGTTACTGCAACTGTTACAAGAACAAGTAAAAACAGAAAAAAGCCATCAATCAAACTCTTGCGAGGCAATTTAAAAGAAACCAAATCCAATAATCCCATCACTCTCGCAACCCTAAATAACTTATAAACTTCCTCTTTCTCTATTCCTTCGCGCCCTTTGCGCCTTCGCGGTTCATTAACTTACCTTAAAACAGTACCTTGCAAAAAAACTTCCAACTTTTCTGCATATTGCCGATTGGCGATCGCACTTGGATGAAGGTCATGAGGTAAATTATTATTGGCAGGTACTTTCAAATCAACCGAAATATCCGCCGTAGCAATTCCCTCCTGACTTAACTCCGCCAACATCTTAGCAGAACCCGCATTAATTCCTGCCACGACTAACTTAACGCCATTAGCCTCAGCCACACGGTGAAACTCTTCAATAATTGCCTTAGAAACCTCATGGCTTCTATATAATCCCTCTTCAAATTGATTGTAATTAACCTCCAAAAAATGGCTTAATGCAGAAACCCGCATCAGGGGGAACTCGTGATATTCAAGCTTTGCCATCTTGTAGGTAAAATTATTTTCTCCATTCAGCCTAGCATCGGGCTGGAATAAAATACCCAGTTTATTCCAAGCAGCCATTTGCTTTCTTCTCGCTCTTAACAAAGTATTGCGGCGGTCGTGAAAACCCGCATAAGCAATCACCGCAATTTGGGGTTTATTTGCTTGTTTGAGTGCTTCTTTGAATTGAATCAACGAGTGCAGCGTGCCGTAGCCGTTAACCCCGAAATTCACTATTTCATATTTGGGTAATTTCTCTTGCAGCAACCAAGCATAAGTTTCGCTATCATTCAATGACCAACCGTAGGTAAAAGAACAGCCAAAAATCCAAATTTCAGGTTTTTTTGAGGATTGATTGTAAGTATTGAGGGGATGAGTTATTCTTAAACTATTATTTAGATGAGTGGCATTAAATGAGTAATTGCCGTTAAGTGTCACCTTGAATTTACCCGGCAAATGCTTGTAGCCTAGTTCTGAGTCTTTGGTAAAAAAGTTACCTTTTGGTTCGACTGCAACATCAACATTTTCTATTTGCCAGGGTTTGTATCCCGCAACTCGCAAGACAATTTCAGCCGTGGTGGTGGATAAAAAAACGGGAAAAATTAGATAAGTTATTAATCTGAAAATAGAGGTTTTAATAAAGTTTTTTTTCATAATTTAGCGTAGGGGCGGGTTTTACAAACAATATTTGAGGTTCACCAACAATTTAGATAAACCCGCCCCCACACAGCCGATAATCTAGATTAACCTGATGTTCGAGATAGTCCAAAAAAATGTAGATTCCGATTATTCGTTGGGCGGGAGCGGGTTTATTATATTGTTGGTTTTACGCCGATATGCTTGGTAAAACCCGCCCCTACAAGCCATTGTAGGGGCGGATTTCACAACTATCTATGTCTAAAACAAACAATCTCGTAAACCCGCCCAACCAATTGATTAATTTCTAATAACCAGGCTCCTCCTCATACTCAGGAGTCTTAGTTTTCTCAGGGATATTCACCCGAGGAGCCTGGTAAGGCTTCGGTGCCTCATCGTCAGCCCAAGCATCGGCCTCCACATCATCCTCGTACTCGTACTGCACCACCGGCTGCTTGGGGCGAGAAATCTCAGGGCGAGTGTATTGCGGCTTCTCCTCGTACTCCTCCTCTTCGTAATCGTCCTCCTCGCCACCCCAATTATCCTCTTCGTAATCCTCGTAATCGTCGATGGGCTGCGGCTGTGCCTGCACCGCGCGCATCGGCGGCTGGCGAACCGCAGGCCGATTCCACTCTAAATCCTCATCCCAAGGAACTTCCTCCACCGCAGGCGCAGCTACCCGGCTCCGCATTTCCGGTGCAGGTATCCGCACGCCCGGGCCCAATTGATTTCCCGTAGCCACGGGTTTAGGATAATAACCTGCCTCGTCCTCTTCTCGTTCCCAAGGTGCTTGACCCAAACCAACGCGCTCCAGCAAACCCACACTAAGCTGCCTGAGCCTTTCCTCGGAACCTTCAAACACAATCAAGCGATTCGGGCCGCTGCTGACAATTTCTTCAATCCCCAACTCGTAAGTGCTGAGAACTTGGTCGGGGATTTGGGGGATTCCCAAGGAAGCGATAATTATAGAAACTAACTTACCGTCTTCGGGGTCGAACCTAAAGCCCCGCACCCTACCCAAAAGTTCGCCAGTTTCGGTAATAACTTCGCTGTTAATCAAAATGCTGTAGACTTCAACATCAACATCGTCTTCGAGCGCGCTCTCATCTTCCACCAACAGCACGTCGCCGATTTCACTAACATTGCTGAGGAACATAAACTTCGGCATTCCAGCGACCGCAAATATATTATCACGCAGACCGATCGCCACAACTTCCCGCCGATCGATGTCCACCCACAATTGACTAACCACCCCCAAGCGTTTACCTCTGTCGCGGGTGATGACCTGAGTGCCTAGAATGTCTGAGCGTTGGCAGATTTGTTCGGATGTCATTCTAACTTTAATCCTGATTTATTAAGTACATATATCACTCAACACGAGCGTTAACAGAAACTCCGGGACTACAACTTCAGCCCTATGACTTGAGTATAAGCTCCCCGTGCTTGAGTAACACCAATTGTACGCTCAGCCGATTGAATCATAGGTCGCCGCAAACTCACAACAATAAACTGGGCTTGTTCAGACTGTCGTTTTATCATTCTAGCTAATCGCTCCACATTTGCCCCATCCAGAAACATATCCACTTCATCAAAAGCGTAGAACGTAGACGGGCGGTAGCGTTGCAGCGCAAAAATAAAACTCAGCGCCGTCAATGACTTTTCGCCTCCAGACATGGAAGCCAGCCGCTGTACGGGTTTGCCCTTCGGGTGAGCCACCAAATTCAAGCCACTGCTGAAGGGGTCTTCCTGGTCATCTAGCTGGAGATAGCCATCGCCTTCGGAAAGTTCCGCAAAGATAGTCTGGAAGTTCTCGTTAACCGCGTCAAAAGCTTCCTTAAAAGCGCGCCGCCTCAGTGTGGTAAAATTTTCGATTCTCAACAGCAGTTCAGTGCGTTCTCCTTCCAATGTCGTCAATTTTTGACTCAATTCTTGAAGGCGTTCTTGAGTGCGGTTGTACTCTTCCAAGGCTAGCATATTGACAGGTTCTAAAGCTTGAATGCGTTTGGCGATCGCCTTTACTTCTTGCTGCAATTCCGTTAAATTGGCTTTCTCGACATTTTCAGGAATCGACGGCACGGGGTCGGGCATTTCCGCCCGCTGCGCTTCCAATAGAGTACGGATTGCGGCCAATTGTTCCCGGCGTTCTTGCTGGGTTTCGTGGAGTTTTTGCAACTGCCATTGTAACTGTTGTTTGGCTAAATGCTGTTCTCGCAGTTGAGATTCCGCCCGATCGCGCTCTCCTTTCTGCACGCCCAATTTTTCCTCAATTTCCCCCAAAGCCGCCTTAGCTTCGGCAATTTGCCGATCAAGTTCTAACTGCTGCGAAACAATGCGATCGAGTGCCTCCGCCCCCGCATTTTGCTGCACTTGCCATTCCTGCAACTTCTCGCTGCCTTCCTTAATTTTGTCTTCCAAACGCCCGAATTGATTTTCCAAGTCTACAAGGCGCTGCTGGACGTTTCTCAGAGCCAATTCTCGCTCTTGGAGTTGCGCTTCCAGAGCGCGCAAACTCGATTGCATTTGCTGCCATTCGCTGTGACTGTTGGACTCTTCCAACTGCGCCAAAGTTTGGCGGTATTGCTGCAATTGAGTTTCCTGGGCGGGCAATTCTCTCTCCAGCAACTGCAATCTCGATCGCGAATTAGTTAATTCCTGTGTATTTTTCGCAATTTGCGATCGCACTTGTTCCTGTTGCGCTTGCAAATTCTTAATTTCTGACTCCAACTGTTCCAAGCGCAACTGATGTTCGCGCAAATTTTGTTTCGCTTCCATCAATTCTTGGCTGCGAGTTTTGACTGCAACAGAAGCGCGATCGATCGCAATTTTGCACCGTTCCAAAATCCGCTCAATTTCCTCCAACCTTTCTTGCAGAGATGCGATCGTCCTGGCTTCACTAGCAGCCTCACTAGCCTCAACCGTGCCAAAATGCAAAGTAGATCTATTAGTAGAACTTCCCCCAGTCATCGCCCCGCTAGTTTCCAAAATTTCCCCGTCCAAAGTGACAATCCGGTACTGTCCCAAATAGCGGCGGGCGTCGCTGAGGTTACTAAACACAACCGTACTGCCAAAAACGTAAGCAAAAATTTCCTGATACCGGGAATCGCAATCAATCAAATTAACAGCCGCATCCACAAACCCAGCCGCGCGCCGCAAATTTTCATTCACCGAATACCTGCCACCTCTAATCTTATTCAAAGGCAAAAACGTCATCCTTCCCGCCCGTTTTTGTTTCAACAATTCGATCGCAGCAGCAGCCACGCTGTCATCTTCCACCACCATATTTCCCATGCGCCCGCCCGCCGCTATTTCCAGCGCCAATTGATAGCGCGGTTCGACCCTGCCGAGTTGAGCCACCAAGCCGCAAACTCCGCCAATTGCGCTTTGCGCGACAATTTTTGCAGTAAACGTTCCCGTCGCTTCTTGCAGTGCTTGAAACTGCACTTCTAGCTTGTCTAATTTGCGCTGTCTTTCCCGCTGTTCTTCCAACAAACGAGTTTGAGTTTCCTGTTGCAGTTGCAATTCTTGTTCGGCTTCGACTAAAATCTGATTTAGCGATTCTACTTGCAAAGATGCAACGCCTTTGGTTTCCACAAGGCGAGATTGCTGCTCTTTTTTCGCTGCAATTTCCTGTTCCAATACTTGCAGCGATTGGTTTTGTTCTTGAATTTGGCTGTGCAGGCGATCGGCTCTTTCGCCAATGGTAGCTTGTTCTGTACGCTGCGGTTCCAAAGTTTGTTGAATTGTTTCGATTTGGCGGTGCAATTCCGTTTGCTGCTGTACCCAAACTTCGGCCGTCGACGCGATCGCATTTGCAACTTCCCGATTTTCATCTAAACTTTGCTGCGCTGCATCCCGCTGTTCCTGCAAAGTTCCTATTTGAGACTTAACATAAGATATTTCAATCTCAATTTGCTCCAAACTTTGCCGGAATTGGCGAACTTCTTCCTCGGTTTGTGCTATGTTAGCCGCCATTTGCCCAGCAGTTTTTTCCAAATCTTGTTTGCGGTTTTGCAGTTGCCGCCGTTCCGCTTCCTGAGTCGCAATCGTCGCTTGCAAAGCCAACAATTCCGACTCTCCCAAAGCTTTAACGCGGGCATTCAGCGCTTCAAGTTCGGCGGTTGCTGCTTGAATTTGGGTGTTAATTGCTTGCAGTTGTTCGGTGAGAGATGCCGAAGTACGATCGCCCGTTTCGATTTGTTCTCGCAGCTTCCATTCTTGCTGCTGCAATTGGCGGAATTTCAGCACTATTTCCCACTGCGATTTTTCTTGAAATTCAGCCCGCAATTTTTGATATTTTTCCGCTTTTGTGCGATCGGAAGCCAGTCTATCGCGCTGAGAAATCAGCTCTTTTTCTACAATGCGGCTGCGTTCTTCCACCTCCTTAACTTCATCCAACTTCTGCCTAGCTAAAGAGATTTTGCGATCGAACTGAGCCACGCCAGCTAATTCGTCAATGATTTCTCTGCGTTCCTTAGAATTCATCGAAATAATGCTGGTAACGTCTCCTTGCAGCACGACGTTATAGCCTTCGGGATAAATTCGCAAGCGGTTGAGTTGTTCGTGAAGTTGAGTCAGGGTGCAAGGTTGGCCGTTAATGTAATAAGTTGAAGTGTAAGTACCTTGGCGAGTTACCCGAAGTTTGCGGGTCACACTCCACTCATCCGGTTTTGGATTTTGGATTTTGGATTTTCGATTGGTAGCGAGTAGTTGTCCGTTGTTGTCTTGAGTTGCTGCGATTTCAATCTCTTCTACGTCTTCAACAGATAACTCATCCGATTTTGGATTTGGGATTTTGGATTTTCGATTAACAGATGATTGGCCGTTGTTGTCTTGATTTTCGGCAGTTTCTATCCCTGCGACTTCTTCAACAGATAGAGGCGATTCTCGATTAGCAGATGATTGGCCGTTGTTGTCTTGAGTTTCGGCATTTTCTATCCCTTCGACTTCCTCTGCTTCAACAGATAACTCATCTGCTGCATTTTCCTCCTCATCTTCATCCCGGGTGAACCATTCCTCTCCCACATCTTCCAGCGCAAAAGTCGCAGTCACGCTAGCTTCGATCGTACCGCGTTTGTTTTGGGCGCTGTTCACCAAATCCGGCAAACGTTCAGCCCGCATTCCCTTAGAACTCGAAAGTCCGAGACAAAACAGCAAAGCGTCGAGGATGTTGGACTTCCCAGAACCGTTGGGCCCGGAAACCACAGTAAAACCGGGCAGCACGGGAATGGCCGTCGTGCCGCCAAAAGATTTAAAGTTAGTCAGTTCGATCCGCTTAATGTGAACCATATGCTAGGAGTAGCTTTGGCTCTAGGTTGTTGTCACAGGGTAGCACAGGCAATGGGGCGATCGACAATGTGTTAACTTTCTAGCATTGTCGATCGAACCGATATCTTACACCTTTGTCAACAACAGAGTCTGCTTTTACTTAAAAAGATCGTTGACAAAGGTACAACATCTGAGATCCGAGCGAACGCTACAAATGAACGTAAATTTTGATACAGATAACTTCATGAGACTCGATCGACATTATTTGTACGCTCAAACCTGAAAGCCTTGCCCCGACTGAAGGTTGGCAAATATAATGCCAAGAATTCCTAATGTTACCCCTAGACATATAAAAACTTTCCGGTAAAATCGAACCAAAATTAATAATGTATAAAGTAACGAAGCGCATTATGGAGGGCAAACCCATTACACCAGCTCAGAACTCATCTAACCTGCCAGCTTCCCCTGAAAGCGACGAACAACAAGTATTACAAATTTGGGGTCGCGAACCCCTTAAAGGACACGTCAAAATCAGCGGCGCCAAAAACTCGGCCTTAGTCGTCATGGCAGGAACCCTGCTATGCCCAGAGGATTGCCGTCTCCGCAACGTTCCCGGTCTAGTCGATGTCGCCCGCATGGGGCAAATTCTCTCGGCTGTAGGAGTCAAATTACAGCAGAACGGGGACGTTTTAGACATCAACGCCAGCAACCTCATAGACGCTCAAGCCCCCTACGAATTAGTCAGCCAACTGCGGGCGAGCTTCTTCATCATCGGCCCACTCCTAGCGCGTTTGGGATTTGCCAAAGTGCCCTTGCCCGGTGGGTGCGCCATCGGTGCGCGACCCGTTGAACTCCACGTTCGTGGTCTGCAAGCCCTCGGTGCCGAAGTCCACATTGACCACGGTACCGTTCACGCTTACGTCAAAGGGCCAAACCGCCGCCTGAAAGGAGCCAAAATTTATTTGGACTACCCCAGCGTCGGCGCAACTGAAACTTTGATGATGGCGGCAACTCTGGCTGAAGGAGAAACCGTGATTGAAAATGCGGCTCAAGAGCCGGAAGTTGCAGATTTGGCGAATTTCTGCCGCGCCATGGGAGCAAAAATTCAAGGCGCTGGCACGAATACGATCGTCATTTCGGGAGTTCCCAAGCTGCACGCGGTAGACTATTCAATTATTCCCGATCGCATTGAAGCCGGAACATTTTTAGTAGCCGGAGCCATCACTCACTCCGAAATCAGTTTGTCGCCGGTAATTCCCGACCACCTGACCGCAGTCATTGCCAAATTGAAGACAATTGGGGCGAAAATTATTGCAGAATCCCCCGACATTTTGCGGATAGTTCCCGGCCAAACTCACTCGGCCACAGACATCGAAACTCTGCCTTACCCTGGTTTCCCCACAGATATGCAAGCTCAGTTTATGGCTTTGCTGACGCTGAGCGAAGGCGACAGCTTGATCAAAGAAACCGTGTTTGAGAATCGCCTGCGCCACGTAGCAGAACTCAACCGCATGGGCGCCGACATTCGCCTGAAAGGCAATGTAGCGATTGTGCGCGGAGTCTCGCGGCTGTCGGGTGCGCCGGTAGTGGCAACAGATTTGCGGGCTTCGGCGGCGTTAGTGTTAGCGGGACTTGCAGCCGATGGTGTCACCACCATCAGCAGCTTGCAGCACTTAGACCGCGGCTATGAGCAGTTAGAGGTGAAACTGCAAAAATTGGGAGCTAACTTGCGGCGGGTCAAAGAGGGTACAGACCCGGCGACTGCTGAGGCTCCTGTCAATCCCGTGCGATCGGGTTTAAAGTAGTCAGAAGGAAGAAGGAAGAAGGAAGAAGGAAGAAGGAAGAGGAAAAAAGGAAGAAGCAAAAGAATTCCCCATGCCCAATTCCCCATGCCCCATGCCCAATTCCCAATTCCCAATTCCCCATTCCCAACTGACTAAAATGTCAAACATACCGCTCATAGGTTTAAAAGCAGACCAGTTTCGCCACCCGCTAGACTTGGAAGCTACCAGCACTCTCAAACAACTGCCCGGCCTGGATTTGATGGTGCGGCAGTTGCTGGGACAACTGGGCGAACAGTTTTTCATGCTGGAAAATCTGGCTTCCAGCGTCCAAGTCGGCGAAAATCAATTGCCGCACCTGCATCAATTGCTAGTGGATGCCTGCAAAACTCTGGATTTGGAGGTGCCGCAGCTTTATGTCCGCCAGCATCCGATGCCAAATGCTTACACCTTTGCGATGCGGGGAAAACAGCCTTTTGTGGTGATGCACACTTCTCTGATTGATTTGCTCACAGACGAGGAAGTTAAGGCAGTAATTGCTCACGAGTTGGGGCATTTGAAGTGCGAGCACGGAGTTTACCTGACTCTGGCTAATTTAATTGTGTTGGCCGCCGGCCAAATTTCGCCTGTGGGAGCCGTGCTGGCGCAGGGTTTGCAGGCGCAAATGTTGGAATGGTTGCGGTGTGCGGAATTTACGTGCGATCGCGCCGCCTTGCTCGCGACTCAAGACCCAAGAGTGGTAGCATCACTGTTGATGAAACTGGCCGGAGGTTCGCCGACTTTAGCTCCCAAACTGAATGTCGATGCGTTTCTGGCGCAGGCGCGATCCTACGACGACCTCAGCAGCACTCAACTGGGAGAAATGCTCAAACAAGCTCAGACGGCTCAGTTGTCCCATCCTGTACCAGTATTGCGCGCCAGAGAGATCGATCGCTGGGCAAGTTCAAAAGATTATGAATCTTTGCTTGCAAGAAATCGATCGGTGTGTTATGATGGTGAAACGAAAAAGGGCGGGTGGCGAAATTGGTAGACGCATCAGACTCAAAATCTGACACCGAAAGGTATGAGAGTTCGATTCTCTCCCCGCCCACTGCTAAAGAAGCTAGTGATGTATTAATAAAAAACTGTGTGCTAGGTAGCCCAGTAGCTCCCAGTGCATATCTCATCACTTGATATCCCCCTTGCTGGTGGCTGTGGTTGGTAGCCGAGTATTTTCCGAACTTCAGTTGAAATAACTCATGACCAACCGCACTATCGTCTGCTTTTTATGTAATAAAAACAGAAAAAGATGAGTAAGGAGGCAAGCAATATACCTTCTTTGGATTTAGCTATCGTTCCAGGCACAGTTTATATCCAAGATTGTGTCTGGAATCAGTTAAGTAAACTGTATACTCTTGATTTAGCCACAGGTAAAGCAACATTCATCGGTGAGATCATTACAGAAGTGTATGATATTGCCTTTGTTGATTCACAACTCTATGGCATGGAGCGAGTACGAGTTCGATAAAATGCTCGTTGCTGCTGACTTCGCACCAGTGAAAGATGAGAAAGATGTATCCGCTCAATAATTCGGGGCGGACTACCCACTCAGGAACGATTTTGCGTCATTTGAGGTGCATCGTTGAGCGATTTATCCCGGATAATTGAGCGGATACAGAAAGATGTTACGCTTTATTACTAAAAAAAAAATTATCTACCCTTCTAGATAGACTAATAGTCATCCCCAGATCGGGCAAACTTGCGACCAATTCTAGCAGATGCTGAGTTATCAGCACTAACGGAAATACCGTCATCAGCAACCTCGATTATGATTTCTTAAAAGTTTTGCAAAACAAGTCTAATAGCATATATCACATTAAGTGATTACCAAAAACTGAATGTAGATGCGTTTTTGGCGCAGGCGCGATCCTACGACGACCTCAGAACCACTCAACTGGGAGATATGCTCAAACAAGCTCAGACGGCTCATTTGTCCCATCCTGTACCAGTATAGCGCGCCAGAGAGATCGATCGCTGAGCAAGTTCAAAAGATTATGAATCTTTGCTGGCAGGAAATGGATCGGTGTGTTATTAGGGTGAAACCAACACAAAGGGCGGGTGGCGAAATTGGTAGACGCATCAGACTCAAAATCTGACACCGAAAGGTATGAGAGTTCGATTCTCTCCCCGCCCACTGCGAGGAAAGCTAGTGATGTCTTAATAAAGCGCTCTGTGCTCAATAGCCAAGCAGCTCCAACTGCATCTCTGATCACTTTATCTCGCACTCGCTGGTGGCTGTCGTTGCTAGCCGAGTATTTTCCCAAAATCAGTTGAAATAACTGATGACCAACCGCACTGTTACTTTCATCTGCTTTTTTATGTAATAAAAACAGAAAAAGATGAGTAATCAGGCAAGCAATAGATCTTCTTTGGATTTAGCTATGGTTCCAGGGACAGTGTATATCCAAGATTGTGTCTCAAATCAGTTAAGTAAACTGTATACTCTTGATTTAGCCACAGGTAAAGCAACATTCATCGGTGAGATCATTACAGAAGTGTATGATATTGCCTTTGTTGATTCACAGCTCTATGGCATCGATCGAGAAGGCGACACAACGCAGCTCGTAAAAATTGACATCAAAACGGGCGATACGGCTGTCATTGGGGATACGGGCTTTGCTACAGCCGGCTTGGCTTATAATGCCCAACGTCAAACCCTTTATGCCACCACAGCTAAACAACTGATTGCCCTTGATATCAAAACAGGAAAAGGTACACCAGTAGCTACCGTAGCTAATAAAGACTACAACTGTGGTGAAGTTGCCTTTGATAGCAATGGCATAGCATATATCACATTAATTGGCTACCAAAAGAAGAAATTACTTGCTAGATGCAATCTCGATACTAGCGAAGTTAAAACTATTGGTGATACCGGATTTCCTGGTATTGGCAGTATGGAATTTGTTGGCAATGTCCTTTATGGCGTTACTGGCAGATTTTTTAACTTGGGAAAAGACGGTCAATTAATCCG
Organism: Microcoleus sp. T3_A4; assembly: GCF_036700465.1. Lineage (NCBI taxonomy): Bacteria > Bacillati > Cyanobacteriota > Cyanophyceae > Oscillatoriales > Microcoleaceae > Microcoleus > Microcoleus sp. T3_A4. The sequence goes on from NZ_JAUBOY010000032.1 coordinate 15,239, forward strand.
CATTAATACCCAGACCGGTAAAGGCACATTAGTGGCTCAAACCAAGCCTAGCGGTCGTTGGGCAGGAATTGCGGTTTATCAACCAGCAGCAGAAGTGAGCGCAACCATCACTTCAAAAGTTAACACTGAAGCTACACAAGCGGCACAAACAACTACTACAACTAGGGAGGCAACTATGAAACTGTTAACAATTGATACCAAAGAAAACTGTTACGTTATCAATACCGATCAGATGAATAACTTGCAACAAAATGTTGCTAAGTCTCTGACATTAAACAAAGGAACTTTTGACATCCAAATTACCAGTGGTACTTACAGTTATAGTGCCAACAATACCGTTGGTGAGCCTTTTGTTTTTCTCTGGATTTATGGACTTGATGGCAGTACCTTTATCAACACAAAGACAGGTGTTGAGACAGGTGGAACTTGGGCAACTTTAAACGGCTATAACGACAAATTGCAGTTTGAGATCAAAGAAAAAGCTGTAGTCTGTGCTTTATTCTTTGATACCTATAGTGATGATAATGAAGGCCAAGTAACTGTTTCAATCACTGGCAATCAACAGAATCCCCAAACTTTAACCGTTGATAGCGAGACGAACTGCTATCCGCTTGATGGCAATTATCTCTCAACTCTTAAAAAAGCCAATGCTAATTCTATCGAGTTAGCCCCAGGGAACTATCGCGTCAAAATTCGGGAAAGCAATGCCACTTATGGAGCAGAAGCCAAAAATTTCCAATTAGAACCTTGGGCGTTACTGTTGATTCAAGGGGGAAAATTTATCTCCAAGTTGACAGGAATTGAACTTAGCGAAAGTTGGTGTTCCTTAAATGGCTTCAAAGATGAAGTTATTTTTGAAGTCAAACAAAAAACCACCCTCTCCGGCTTCTTTTTTGATACATACATAGAAGATAACGAAGGGCAAGTTGTTTTAGAAATCAATAACATCAGTGATCTAGAAGTAGCCCAAGAATATGCACAGTCATCAGTAAAGCCTGGTACGGGCAGCAGCGACAGCACTGTTAGTGGCAGCAGCGACAGCACTGTTAGTGTAGTGGGTGGTGGTAGCGCAACTAGCTCTGGTGGTAGCGCAACTAGCTCTGGTGGTACAACTAGCTCTAGTGGTGTATCAGTTACCACTGGTGGTACAACTAGCTCTGGTGGTATACCAGTTACCACTGGTGGTACAACTAGCTCGGGGACTGAAAATATCAATATTGGCAGTGGATTTAACTTCACTTTTGACCAAGATCAGATGGAACAAATGTGGCAGCAAATGGCAGCCCAAATCAATACTTCCATCACAGTAACAGGTGACCCGAACGAGAAAAAAGAAGCTTATTGGGACAATTTGGAAAAATGGCTGCTTAAAGGCTATCAAACTCAAGCTAAAGACTTAGCGATGAAGGTAGCACGGCTGGAGTTTATGCTTAAAACTCTTACCCAACAAATGGAAGTTAGTTTTAATCAGAATTTCCACAATTGGTCGGGATACTTCAACAAAAATCTCAACGACTTATTTATTTCCCGAATCCCCCGCATTGTTAGCGAGCAGGTGAATTTAAGAATCTCTGAACAAACCCAAGAGATTAAAAGCTTAGTGCTGCAACAAATGCAAACCGAACTCAATGAGCGTGTTGAGGCCGTCGTTAATCTCAAAGTGGCTAATCAGACTCAAGAAGTTAAGAACCTCGTAGTTCAGCAAATGCAAACTGAACTTGAGCAACGGATTGAGAATGTAGTTAACATCAAAGTTGCAAATCAGTCTACAGAGATTAATACCCAGGTAATTAATCAAATATCGACTGATATTGATGAGCGCATTAGTAACTCCGTTAATGTCCAAATCGCCAATCAATCTCAAGAGATCACTAATCAGGTAATTCAGCAACTCCAACATACTATTGATCAGCGTGTTGAGAATGTGGTGAGCATCAAGATTTCTGATCAAACCCAGAATGTGAAGAACCTGGTGATTCAGCAGATGCAAACTTACATCGATCAACGCATCGATAATGTCGTGAACCTGAAAGTGTCTAATCTATCTCAAGATATTAACACTCAAATTGTTCAGCAAATTCAACACGACATGGATCAGCGGATTAATGCGGTAGTTAATCTCAAAATTGCTGACCAAAGCCAAAACATTAAAAATCTGGTCATTCAGCAGATTGAATCTAACATTGATGCTCGCATCAATACGGCTGTTAATCAATCTAGCACTAGCAACGTGCAGTTAGTGACTAATAATATTGTCAACGATCTTGACAATCGCATTAATGTTAGCTTGGATAACAAGATTCTCAACTTCCGTAATGATGTCTCTACTATCGTCAAAAATGAGCTGAACCAAAACTTCACGCAGAACCTCAAAAATACGATTTTTGCAGATTTGAAACAGCAACAATTCTACCTGGATATGAACTTGATCAAGGCAGAAGTTGAGAACTTCTACTCTAATCTGGCACAGTTTGAGAATCAGTTCTATTTACGCATTGAACAAGGGGACACTCAACTGTATAACTGGACGCTGGAACAACTTATTGCTCTCCAAGGTTGCTTAACAGATCGTCAGGCGTTAGTCGATATGTTTGAATCTTTCGCCACTAAACTCAAAGACGAATTAGATAATGCTGAATGCGTTCGTCCCGATCGTTTTGGTTCTTGGGTAAGAACAGATATGCGGTCACAATTTCAACCTACCCAACCTCCGCAATTACCACAACGTTAATCAGTAGGTAGACATATATATTGGGTGTCCGAAGAAAGGAACGAAGCAATCCCAAACCGCAAGCGAATTGCTTCTTTCCTCTATTCGGACATGATGGTATTGATTTATGTTCACCGCCCACTGCTAAAAAAGCTTAATAAACCTAGGGTTCCAGGTAGGCCACCGGGAACCCTAATTTATATGGCATCGGGAATCGGGCATAGGGAATTGCGAATTGGTAACTAATGACAACAGTCAACAGTTAACAGTCAACAGTCAACAGTCAACAGTCAACAGTCAACATTCAACAGATTTTATGGGTGAAATCGCCGCTTTAGGCGCTGCATTTGTCTGGGCTCTATCTTCCACCATCTGGCAGCGAGTGGGACAGCAAATCCCCGCAGTCGTGCTAAATTTGCTCAAAGGCGCGATCGCCCTTTTCATGATCCTTGCCACTGTACTAATTTTAGGAAAATCTTTACCCGCAATCAACCCTAATATTTTAGCAATGCTGCTGATTAGCGGCGGCCTAGGAATTGGCATCGGAGACACCGCTTTCTTTATCGTCTTAAAATATTTAGGGGCGAGGCGAACGCTACTTTTAGAAACCCTATCTCCCCCTTTAACAGCTTTATTGGGCTTAATATTTTTGCAAGAAAAGTTATCGCCCATTGCTTGTACTGGCATTCTTTTAACAATCTGTGGCGTAGCTTGGGTAATTGCCGAACGAACAGCCGAAACAACCTTATCATCAAAACATCTTTGGCAGGGATTAGGTATTAGTTTATTAGGACAAACAACCCACGCCGTTGGAGCAATTTTATCCCGCGCTGCCTTCACTCAAATAGATATTGATCCCCTGTGGACAGCCGCCTTGCGTTTGAGCGGTGGTATGGCAGTCATGTTGTGCTTTTTTAAGCCAACAAACCTTGACAGTTTCAAACAATTAAAATCCTCACAAATATTAGGTGCCATAATTCTGGCAGCTTTTTTAGGAACCTATCTCGGAATTTTCCTGCAACAGACTTCGCTGAAATATGCACCCGCAGCAATCGCTCAAACACTCAGTTCTACCAGTCCCCTGTTTATACTGCCTTTAGCCGTGCTGGCGGGCGAAAAAGTCAGCATTCGGGCTGTTTTGGGGGTAGTTGGCGCGATCGGCGGAATCGCCTTATTATTAGGTTTGAAGTGATGAGATGTGAGACAGAAGTGTTGGGGCTTGCTAAAAAATAAAAAAATAGGCGGCTTCGTACTTACTGTCCTTAAATATTAGTTTAAGTATCCAAAAACGGGTCTTCCATACTTAGTATGCTCAAATATAGCAATCCTTGTAGGATTGGTGAATAAGATTTAAAGGAAACGCTCTTAACGCAGACCAAGAGAATAGAAAATAAAAAAAGTTCGCAAGTGAGAATTTAAGGCTTGACAAATGTGCCGATCGCCATTGTATACTGACATCGCAATGCTAACCTTCGGCTGGTTGTCTGTCGGCATGGGTTGCTCTGTTTTATTTTACGATCAACTAATCAGGAATTTTAGACAAAGTGATCGATCGCGTCAACCACGACCTCTTGAAGCTGCTACCGCCGGATGCTAAAGTCATTGTTGAAATTGGCTGCGGTACGGGTTCGACGGGTGAAGAGTACAAGCTGATCAATCCCCATTGTCAGTATATCGGCATTGAATGCGATCGAGAAAAAGCTAAAATTGCCGTCGATCGGCTAAACTGGGTGACGGTAGCCGATATTGAAGAAATTGCCCTCGAAAGTCTCGAAATCGCTCCAGGAACCGTCGATTGTTTGGTTTTTGGCGACTTGCTACCCTATCTCAAAAACCCTTGGGAAGTTCTCAATCAATACAGTGCTTTGCTGAATCCAGAGGGGCAAATTCTCGCCAGAATCCCCAATGTTCAATACTGGCGGCGCATTGTCAATCTGCTGCGCGGACAGTGGGAGAATCCCGACAACAAGATGCAGCACTGGTTTACCCTAGAAAGTATTAAATCACTATTTGCTCAAGCCGGATTACAGGTTTATGAATTTCAAGGGAAGGGACACAAAACCGAAAATTTTGTCCACTTTCAGGAATTACTGCATCCAATGGTAAAGGCTTTAGAGCTCACATCGAGCAGCTTTGCTACGGAAACCGGTGCTGAACATTATATCGTGCGATCGACAAAATCGACCGTACCTGCGCGCAGACTGCTGATTCAGACTATCATTATGGCTCCTACAGGGTGCGATCGTGTGCGAGTTTTGGAACCGGACAAATTTAGCGCCACAATTCCCGGTGTCCGCACCGTATCCGGCGTGAAAACAGCAGGATTAATTCCCCCTCTACCGGAAGAAGAAAAAGTCTTCATTTGGCAGCGGACAATTATGCAATATCCTGGCTATATTCCTCAACTCAAAGAACTGTTGCAACAAGGCTATTTAATAGTAGCTGAAATTGACGACAATCCCATCCGCCGCCGCGAATACGCAGATAATAATTACCTCAGCTATCGCGGCTGTCACTGCGTTCAAACTTCTACAGAACCCCTCGCAAAAATTTTGCGCCAATACAATTCAAATGTTGCCGTATTTCCCAATCAATTAGCTTATCTACCTCCGCCGCGAGTTTATCCCGCAGAAGATACAATCACAATTTTTTTTGGAGCGCTCAACCGCGAAAAAGATTGGCAGCCGATTATGGCAGCACTCAATCGAGTTTTAGTTGCCCACAAGCACCGGATTAGAGTTAAAGTAATCCACGACAGAAAATTTTTTGAATCCTTGAAAATACAGCAAAAAGAATTTGAACCGTTTTGCAGTTACGAACGGTATCAAGAAATCATGTATAGTTGCGATATAGCTTTGCTGCCGCTTGTTTCCAGCCCGGTTAACGAAACGAAATCCGACTTAAAATTTATTGAATGTGCAGCGCGGGGAGTAGCGGTGCTGGCCAGTCCCACTGTGTACGAACATTCGATTGTCGAAGGTGAAACAGGATTGATTTATAGATATGAAAAAGAGTTTGAAACCAAACTAAATTCGCTGATTTCTGACACTTCTAGGCGCCGGAAAATAGCCGCGAATGCTTACGAATGGGTGCGGGACAACCGCTTGCTGTGCGGACACTACCGACAGCGGCGAGATTGGTACTTACAGATGCGGGACGAGTTGCCACGCTTAAATGCTGAGTTGCGCGATCGCCTGCCGGAGTTATTTGGTGACTAAATGCGGTAAGATTTATACGGGTTATTGTGCGATCGTTCTGTTTTATTGTTTAATTTCTAATAGTTACTCCACACCAATGCGAATTCTATTCACTATTGCTCACTTTTACAATCCCAGCGGCGACGGGAAACACGCTTCCCAACGAAATGATCCGCAACCACGACTAAATGCTTTAACCGCTTGCGTGACATCGCTGCAAGCTTTGTACGGCAAATCTCAGTCCATGATTGACATTAGCGAATGTGCAACTATTCCAGCCAATCAATCTCAACAGCACGAAATTGACATTGTTGTTTGCACTACTCAAGGTTATCATCTGTTGCCTCAACTGCCAGTGCAGCCCAGATGTTTTATGCACCATGCTACAAAATGCGAACCGCTGCTGTTGGGGTTTGAGTGTCAAGCAGTTTTGCGAGCGTGTCTTAACAAATACGATTATTTCTGTTATTTGGAAGATGATTTAGTGCTGCATGATCCGTGGTTTTTTAGTAAACTAAAGTGGTTTACGCATCACGGAGGAAATGGCAATTTGCTGCAACCTAATCGCTATGAAATATCGCCTAAAGGCGCGGTTTTTAAAGCATATGTTGATGGTGATTTAGCAGACTCAGCGACTTCTCCATTTCAAAATGTAGAGGAGCAGCGGCAGTTAATGGGAAAAATCATGGAACAAACAGTCGCTTTTGAGCGGGCGTTGAATCCTCATTCCGGCTGCTATTTTTTGAATGCGGAACAAATGGCACATTGGGCTAAGCAGTCTCATTTTTTGGATAGGGATACTAGCTTTATCGGCCCGCTGGAAAGTGCCGCGACTTTAGGAATTATGCGGACTTTTAGAGTTTACAAGTCAACTCCTGCTTATGCTAATTTTTTGGAGGTTCAACATTTTGGCACGAGTTTTCTGAATTTAATTGGTAATAAGGTGAGGGTGCCGGAAGCAGGATGAGTTAAGATATTCAGGTAAGCTGCAATACTTGAGAGGTAGCATGACCCAGGCAACCGAAAAAATTGTCCTTCCCTCTCCTTTCCCCGACCACACTCAACTGCCAGAGGAAGACGGCACTTTTGTGAAGAATTTTCAGGAGCATCCGCAGAGCATTATTTTGACTGATTCTATCGGGTCGGTATTGCAACGGCTTCATCCCGATGGGCAATATGCTATAGGGCAAGACTGTGGCATCTATTGGCGAGAAACAGACCCGCTTGAAAAGGGAGCAGAAGCTCCTGATTGGTTCTACGTGCCGAACGTGCCACCAACACTAGGAAATCAGATTCGTCGCTCTTACGTGCTGTGGCGGGAATTCATGGCTCCGATGATTGCTTTGGAGTTCGCATCGGGAGACGGTTCAGAAGAGCGAGACACAACCCCACTATCGTACTCGGAAGTTGGAGCGGCGCAAAGGCCTGGGAAGTTTTGGGTCTATGAGCGGATCATGCGGATTCCGTATTATGGCATTTATGAAATCAATAGTGGCAGGCTGGAGGTTTACAGCCTGAACAATGGGTTTTACCAGCAGTTGCTTCCGAACGATCGCGCTCATTATCCGATCGCGCCAATGGGCGTAGAATTAGGACTGTGGCAAGGCAGTTATCAAAACCAGACAATGCTGTGGCTGCGGTGGTGGGACAGCGAGGGCAATTTGCTGCTGACAGGTACAGAACTAGCTGCTGTCGAACAGCAACGAGCTTCCTTAGCAGAGCAGGCTTTGAGTGCAGAAGCCCAAGCACGGCGGGATGCCATCCCTCGGCTGTTGGCAATGGGATTGAATACAGAGCAAGTGGCAGAAGCACTCGGTTTATCAGTAGAGGAAGTTAGGCAGCATTCACAATCTTAAGGTTGCTTTTTAATAAGCAGTCAAAACATCGCCGATTTTAACTGTGCCGCTGTTGATAATTTTGGCTAAAACTCCGGTTTGCGCGTGACCGAATTCCTGTTGCAGTAAACTGAGTAGGGAAATATCCCGATCGCCCGTTTCTGGATTCACTTCTATGTTGACACAGCGACCGATTCGTGCTGTAACTTCTATGCGCGCCGTGCCTAATTGAAACTGTTTTCCGATCAACTCAAATTCTGACCAAGCTGCCATACCTTCTAGCACAATGTTCGGGCGAAATCGGCCCACATCAATGTGGCTACCCGCCCTTGCTGTTAATTCGTCTAATGTGGCTTGACTGAGTAAAGAAATGTGTACGGGTTCTCGATCGGGATAACGAGTTTCGCCGCTGGTGTCACCGACTAATTGCAAAGGTGCAAACTGCGGGTGTCTCGCTTCTTTTGTGGGTTCAATTGCTGCCAAATATTCTGTGAAAAAACTGCCGATGCGATCCCGCCCCGCTGCTGTGTTCGTTTCTGCCGATAACACTACAACTCCTTCACGCTTGACTGTTAAAACGGCAGTTTCCGGTTGATAATCACATTCTAAAGCTGCTAACAAAGGCCAATCGTTTTGGACTGCAAAATGTTTTTTGCTCATCCAAGGGACATTTTGGGCGGGCATCTTTGCAGCTTCAAGATTATCTGCAAACATTAAGGCAAAAGCTCGATCGCCCTTAATTCCATGTCCGGCTGTTAAAGCAAACTCCGACATTTCTTGCGGCGTCAGCCCTTTAATTGGATAAATAAATAACTGTTTTATTGTTGCTAATGTCATAAAATTTTCTGAAGTTACTACAATTTTAAATTTCACTCTTTCCCCCCCCTCTTACTAAGGGGGGCTAGGGGGGTCGAAGCTAATTCAAAAACCTTAATCAAATTGCTATAAAAACCCGATTAAGCTAGCAATTCATAGCGGCGGATATCTGGAGGCCCAACGGCCAAACCGTCTAATTTCTGTACGGCGTCTTGAATGTGAGTTGAACCGAGATGTAGTTCGAGCAAATCTGCACTTTCCCACTCTTCAACAAACGTAAAATCTGTGGGGTCGGCTTGATTTTGCAGGAGCTCGTATTTGATGCAGCCTTTTTCTTTGCGAGTTGGTTCTATAACGCTCAGCAGCAGAGATTTAAGTTCTGCTACTTTGTCGGGAAAGGCGGCGAGGCGGGCGACTACTCGCAAGGTTGTTTTGGACATAGGAGAAAAAAGTCACAGATAGGACGATCGAATTTACCGATTTTTATTTGGCAAACTCAACAATACATGATTTTACTTAAAGTAACCTAAACAGGTCGATCGGTCAACGGCAGTAAAATTAGTCCAGGAGGCGCTAAAGTCTCAGAAATCCGGTTTCTTGCCAAATTCTTAGTTACTAAGCGCAGAGCGTTGTATAAACCGGGTTTCTTGAGATATTTTGGGGAATACCGGAGGAACTCAATCTTTGGGATAAAATCGCTTGTTTTCTGTAGAATATTCCCAGGCGAGATCCTCCGGGTCTTTTTCGCGGCTCCACTGAGCAAACTCCGGCTTAAGTTTCCACTTGCCGATCGTAGTTGCGTGCACTTTGAACCTGCGGGAGAGTTCCGTCTGGGTAAAAGAGATTTTGGGCTTTTGAGGGGTCTTGGTTGAAGCAATGGGGAATAAATTTGGTTTTTTATCTTGTGCTTTTTCCCGATTTGTGGGAGGCTCTTGAACAGCTATTCCCGCATTAGCTGTTTCGCTTTGATTGACAGGTGGAGCTATTTGAAAATAATACAAAATTCCGCCTTGTTCCGTCACTTCAAAATCCGCTGCAAACTCAGAAGCTCGTTCGTCGAGATACTCTTGAACCTTTTCGCCGGGGAGTTTCGCATTCATCGCCAAATCCAAAGCCGTAACTCGCCCTTGATTTTCCTTAATCAACTTGTAGAAAACCGAGTCTAAATGAGCGAGTTTATGTTTTTGCTGCTGGTGGTAGAGTTTGTAAGCCCAAGCAATGCCCGCTGTGGTGGCGATCGCCCAAAACATCCTTCCCGACTCGAAACTGGCAACCGCCGTCAAGGAAATAGGCAAAAGCAGGGTAAGATATCCCCAAATGCTTCCCTTCTTTAGGTTATTGCTGTTTTTGACCATAGTTCCTAAACAGGTACGTAGTTTAGCTTAGTAGAGCGTGTCTGAATGCCGCAAAAGTTTTTCGACAGTCGATATATCGGCTAATCGCTGACTCACTCTACGACAAAATCCCAGAATCTACTTTTTTGCAACCGAGGGTTCATGTACTTTTTTCGCAAACAGATTGCCATCCTGCTGATAGTTGTTGCTTGCTGTACGCTGACGATTAGTTGCAGCGATAGCCGAGCTGTCCAGTGTACTAAATTTACTGAAATTGTCAACAAAGGCAACGCTCTCATTGATGTTGATAAAGACAGCAACGATGCTGCAACGACCGACAATTTAGCTAAAAATTTGAACCTGATAGCGAATGAACTTGAGGATCTGCGAATAACTGATCCAACCCTCAAAGAAATTCAGCAGCCATCGGTTAAATCCTTCCAGGAAATTAGTCAAGCACTCGGCGACATAAGCAAAAGTCTTCAGGCTGGAAATCTCGCTTCTACAAGTATAGAAGGTCGAGAGCAAATCCAAACAGCTCAAGCAGATATTATTAGAGCCGGCCAACAGGCGAATCAAGCAGCCGCAAATCAAGACGCTTTGACTAGCAAACTGATTAATTATTGTAAGGGCGATCGCTAAAGGCTAAGAGTTTTGAGTTTTGAGATAGCAACACGAACCCCAACAAACCACGGGGGGTGAATGAATTGGAGGAATGCGTCGCCTTCACCTACTATCTACCCCTTTGCAATTACCCAATTTAGTGATGAATTTCTAGATTCAAAATATAGCGACCGAGTTGCACTTTCTCCGACCACAACTCGTATTCTAACCGCAAGTGATCCGGTTCCGGCTTTCCTGTCAGCGTCAAGTTGCGAGTGAAGTTGCGGAGTCGCAACTGTTCGGGAGTGGCCAGCGATTCGCCCTGAAGCCAATAACGGCTCAGGCCGTACATTCCTCGTTCCCAGCAGTGGCGGTAACTGTATTTGCCGTTTCCTTGCATGGTCATAATGACTCGATAGGGGGAAACTTCTAGCCAGAGCAACCGGGGTTTTGTAGTTGGGGGTAAGATTGTAACTTGCTCGGCAGATGCGTCGGAGTCGTCAGAAAATTGGCGATCGATTATTGCTGGTTCGTGTAACAACAAGTGAAAGCGATCGCGGTCTTTTTGATAAAGCGTACCAGCGGTTTCAACAACTGACCACAATGGTAAATCTGTGGATACCAGCGATAAACTTACAGGCTTGCGGTGATGCGTCAGCATAAACAAAAGTGTAGGAGTTGTTGTGGATCGGGGGGTTTGAGATTTGAGATTTTAAGCTTTAGATTTTAGATTTTAGATTAGCTGGGTTCCAAATTCCGGAGCTTTTGCTTAAAAAAATGAAAAATCTACAACTGGCAATCGAAAATCGAAAATTGTTTAGTCACAATTCAATCATCTGGTCGATAACTCACAGCAGGACATGAAATCTAAGCATATACACGGATAATATTTGTGAAATTAATGTGAAATTAAAGTGAAATCCGTGCCGTTGCGTCCGCACTCCTGTGTCCTCGATAACTGACAGCGGAGTCTCTGGGCGAGTTTAATCAGGCTTTAAGTTAACCGGACACATTGGGAAAAAACCCGCAGGCCGTACAAAAGACGACTGACTTAGGACTGGGAAAAAGGTAGGATAGCTAACGCCATCCAATCCTAGTTTATCTCAATGCAAGCTGACATTATAACTACTACGCTTCTTGACAAAAGCCAAACTTTAAGCATTCAAAAACCGGCATCGGGCTTGTCGCTGGTGGGGAGGATTCGAGTTCCAGGCGATAAGTCGATTTCTCACCGAGCTTTGATGTTGGGTGCGATCGCCCAAGGTGAAACTACTATTGAGGGACTACTCCTAGGGGAAGACCCCCGCAGCACGGCTAAATGTTTCTCGCTCCTGGGGGCCAAAGTTTCTGAACTCAACGCGGAACGGGTGACAGTCACGGGCGTCGGAATTGGCGAGTTAGAGGAGCCTGTAGAAGTCTTGGACGCTGGCAATTCCGGCACAACGATGCGGCTAATGTTGGGAATTTTAGCGTCTCATCCGGGGCGTTTTTTTGCGCTAACGGGTGACAGTTCTCTGCGATCGCGCCCCATGTCGCGCGTCATTAAACCGCTGCAACTTATGGGAGCGCAAATTTGGGGTCGAAAGAGCAATTCTTTAGCTCCCTTAGCGATACTAGGACAGCAGTTAAAACCGATTCACTACCATTCTCCGATCGCCTCGGCTCAAGTAAAATCTTGCATTTTGCTCGCTGGTTTGATGGCAAGCGGAGAAACTACAGTCACAGAACCCGCTCTGTCGCGGGATCACAGCGAACGGATGCTGCGAGCGTTTGGAGCCCAATTGAGCGTCGATCCAGAAACTTGCAGCGTGACAGTTACTGGGCCGACACAACTGCAAGGGCAGAATGTGATTGTACCGGGGGATATTAGTTCGGCGGCATTTTGGCTAGTTGCTGGGGCGATCGTCCCGGGTTCGGAACTCCTAGTCGAAAATGTCGGCGTCAACCCAACTCGTACAGGCATTTTGGAAGCTTTGGAAATGATGGGGGCCGATATTGAACTGCAAAATCAGCGAGAGGCCGCCGGAGAACCTGTAGCGGATATTTTGGTTCGCAGTTCCGGCCAATTGCGGGGATGCACCATTGCGGGCGACTTAATTCCCCGACTGATTGACGAAATCCCGATTTTGGCAGTAGCGGCGATCTTTGCGTCGGGTACTACAATAATTCGAGATGCGGCCGAGTTGCGAGTCAAAGAGAGCGATCGACTGGCCGTGACTGCTGCCGAACTCAACCGCATGGGAGCTCAAATTTCCGAGTTACCCGACGGTTTAGAAATTACCGGGGGAACTCCTTTGACCGGCGCGGATGTTGACAGCTACACCGACCACCGAATAGCGATGAGTTTGGCGATCGCAGCCCTCAACGCCACAGGTACTACTAACATTCACCGGGCAGAAGCTGCTGCCATTTCCTACCCCGAATTTACCGCCACTTTGCAACAAGTTTGCCATCCAAATTAAGATTGGACATTGGGCATTGGGCATTGGGCATTGGTTGCTGGTTACTTGTTATCGGTTATTGGTATAGCCTCAAAAATAACAAATAACCACTAACTAATGACTAATGACTAATGACTTCCTCTAAGAATCTTTCCCTACAACTTGTTCTTTTAAAGAATCAATTTCCGTTAACAACTCTTGGCGATTAGAAGCCTTGAGCAGATACCGGTAAACAAACCAACCCGTATATCCCATGCCAATCAACTCAAAAATTGGAGCTACCAAAGGGACATCATTAAGAGCACCTAAAACTCCCAGCATTACCTTAATACTAATACCGCCTGCCAGAATTAAACCAACAGTTATGAGGGGCTTTTGGTAGTCAGCAAAAAAATTAGAGAGATAGGCTGGGAGTTCCGACAAAATTGTAATAACTTGGTCTTTAATATCTTGGAACTGGCTCGCCGTTGTTTCCGTGGTTGTCACTGTAGTCATTACCCCCGGTTTGTCCTCCACCAGGTCTACTGTGACGACTTCAGTAACTGTTTGTGTCTCGTCCGAAAAGTTAGCTTGTGTCATTGGATACTTCCTCCGTTGTCAGGTAAAATTGCAGGCTGTGAATTGCTGCCAGTATAATTCTCCGGCAATTAGCACAGCATTCGCGCTGCAGGGACTAATTGATGAGACTAAGGCAGAGCTTCACAAATTGCAAGCAAAAATAAGGATAAGACTTGATTGTAAACAATTCCCCTCGTTGCTAAATCGGTCTTTTGACTCATTTTTTCACTTGATCGAGGTCAATTTGATTCGGGCAAGGGCGTCCTTGTTCAAAATCGGTGATATTGCCGATCGTGGTTTCGGCGATATTTTTCAAAGCTTCCTCGGTGAAAAAAGCTTGGTGTCCGGTAATCAGGACGTTGGGGAAAGTCAGCAAACGCTGAAATACGTCGTCTTGAATGACGTGATTTGACAAATCCTCAAAAAACAGATCCGTCTCTTGTTCGTAAACATCTAAACCGAGGTAGCCAATTATACCAGACTTCAGTCCTTTGGTAACAGCTTTAGTGTCAATCAACTGACCGCGGCTGGTATTGATCAGCATCATCCCCGGTTTCATTTGCTTGATCGCCTCTGCACCAATTAAATGGTAAGTTTCCGGTATCAGCGGACAGTGGAGGCTGACAATATCAGAGGTGGCGAACAGTTCGGGGAGTGCGACGTATTCCATGCCTAGGGCGAGGCAATCCGGGTTTTGGTAAACATCGTATCCCAGCAGGTGACACCCGAATCCGTGCAGAATTTGGGCAGTAATTGCGCCAATTCTGCCTGTTCCGACGATTCCCACCGTTTTGCCGTGGAGATCAAAACCCAACAAGCCGTCTAGGGCGAAATTGCCTTCGCGGACGCGGTTGTAGGCCCGATGGATTCTGCGGTTGAGGGACAAAATCAGAGCGACTGCGTGTTCGGCCACTGCGTAGGGAGAATAAGCCGGAACTCGGAGGAGAGTTAGATTTAAATCCTTCGCTGCTGCTAAATCGACGTGATTGAATCCGGCGGATCTCAGGGCCAGCAAGCGAACGCCTTTTTCGGCAATGCTAAGCAGCGTTTTCGCGTCCAAGGAGTCGTTCACGAACGCGCAGACTGCCGGAAATCCAGCAGCCAAAACGCTGGTTTCCAGGTTCAGACGCGGTTCAAAAAAAACTAAATCGTGTTTGTCGCCGACATTCGCTGCTTCCAGAAATGTGCGATCGTAAGATTTGGTGCTGAATACGGCTACCTTCATGATTTTTGCCTGCAAACCCAGTAATAGTGGGAAATTCTTTCCCGATCAACTCTAAAGTTTACTAGAACGCCGTTGCCCCAAACAACCCACTTTCCATGAGACATATCGCTTGTGGTTAGTTATGACTACTTTATGTAATGACTAATAAACAATGGTTAATTACCAATCTGGCGGCAAATTGTAATATTCGAGAGTGGATTTGTCTGCCAGCAAATCTTGGGTTTTTCTGTCAATTTTAATCTCGCCATCCGCCAAAACTAAAGCCCTTTGAGTTGTTTTCCCGATCCAATTCAAATTGTGAGAAGCGATCAAAATTACCTCGATCGGCAATTGGGACAAAACTGACGCCAAGTGACGCCGCCACGAGGGATCTAGTCCATTAGTCGGCTCATCTAAGATTAAAATTGCCGGCTCTAATGCTAAAATTGCTGCCAAGGCTGCTAACCTTCTTTGACCTCCCGAAAGTTCGTGGGCAGAACGGTTGGCAAATTCTACTAAACCAAATTCGTGTAATAGCGCTAAAGCTCGATCGCGCGCAACTCCCGGCGGCACTCCGTAATTGCGCGGCCCGAACATGACATCCTCTAAAATAGTGGGCATAAATAGCTGGTCGTTAGCATCTTGAAAGCAAAATCCAATCTGCCTGCGTGCCTGCGATAAAGTCTTCGGTTCCAACTTTTTTCCCTGCACTCTAATCTCACCGGATTGAGGCACTTTTAAGCCGATCAAGTTTTCGAGCAAAGTGCTTTTACCAGCACCTGTCAGGCCGAGTAGGGCAACTCTTTCTCCCGGTTGCAAAGTAAAAGAAATTCCCCGCAATATTGGCTTTTGATCGTGATATCCGAATACTAAGTTTTCTACTTCGATTGTTGGCACGGATTTGAGTATAGTCAATTTTTATTTTCCTCGATTTTAGGATTAAGAGTATTTAACCGCAGAGAGCACAGAGGGCGCAGAGAGGGGAAGGGAGAAGGCAAAAGGTAGAGGCATGAATTAATCAATTACAAATTACCAATTGCCCCTTCTAAATTACCAGTTACCATAAGAAGCTATTGTTAATCCTGCTGCCATTAAAATTGCTACTGTCAGCCAGAGTCGCTCTTTTGGTGTTGATTTTGAGTCAGCAGGTAAAGCTCCTTGATACCCGCGAATTAGCATGGCTGCGTGTACTCTTTCTGCCCGATCGAGACTTCGCAAATAAAGCGCTCCGATCATGGAAGCACTGGCGTAACGCAGCCATCCTCCGGTACCGGACAAGCCCCGGAGTTGGGCAGATATTTTCATGCGGTTGACTTCGGCCAGCAGGATTTCTAAGTATTGTCCTGTTAAAAGTACAATCTCTTGCAAACCTGCTGGTAGGGGTAATCCTTTGAGGGCGATTCCGAAACTGTGGGGTGGCAAAGTTAGCAGGAAGCTGTTCATAATTAGCAGGCAAATTAGGGAACGCAGCAACAGAAAACTGGCGCGTTCCCAACCTTGGGGCAGCACTAATAAGGAGAGAAAAACCAATTCTGCTCCTAACAGTTGCGCTAGGGTTCGTACCGGAGCCCTGAGCCGAAATGACCACAAAAGTGCGATCGCCCCATAAATTCCCAGCCACAGCCAACCGCCTGTCTTCAGAAAACCCATGCCAATCACAATTGTGAGAGACACTCGCAATCGAAAAGGTATGGAGAGTTTAGACATCTTTAGGTTTTACCACCAACTGAGCAATCCCAAAAGCCGCGCCGAAGCTGAAGGCAGATCCTAAAAGTCCAGCAATGCTAGTACCAATAGGCTGTTCTTCTAATCCTTTAACCGTGTAATCTGCTAAAGGAGTGGGATTTTCGATCGCCACAGCTTCTTGATCTTTAAAGCCGTATTTTTCGGCTACCGCTTCTAACCCGTCAGGCCAAGTTGAAGCAAACAGTGAAAGCACCCCGGAAATTAATAAAACTCCGATTACTGGCACTACCCATTTCTGCAATTGTGGCTGTTGTCCCGGCAGTAAATCCGGCCGCACTTTGACGAGATAAGTTAAAACGCCGCCTGTAATTACCCCTTCGCCAATCCCAATTAAAATATGCACCCCTACCATTGCTGGCAATGCGATATTGAGTCCTACTGTTCCAGAAATTGCCAATTGGATCGCCACAGAAATCGAAGCAGCCACGACGCTAAGGGCGGCTGCAATCCCTGCAGCTAGCGGCAAACGATTTCTGGAACCTCCCAAGAGTTGCTGCAATGGCTGCAACAGCCACCAGCCCACCCAAATGCCAACTAGCCCCATGTTAAAAATATTGGCTCCCAGGGCGGTGATGCCCCCGTCGGCAAACAAGACGCTCTGAATTATAAAAACTGTGCTCATCGCTAAAGTTGCCGCCCAAGGGTTCCCCAAAACCACGGAAGCTAGCGCTCCTCCTAATAAGTGGCCGCTGGTGCCACCTGCTACGGGAAAGTTAATCATCTGAGCCGCAAATACGAAAGCTGTAGTTAAGCCCATGATTGGGGCTTGTCGAAGTCCAAGACTGGCGCGGGTTCGATTCAGGGCAACAGCAATTACTGCTGCGCTTGCTATGCCGGTGGCAACAGCTACTGGCGGTGAAAGGAAACCATCAGGTATGTGCATCGATCTATCCCAAACGAGAGAACTTCCAAGTCTTTAGTCAACTATTTTTTACAAAAATTTAAAACCCCCTCTGGGGGTATTGGTGCGATCGAGCGATCGGGGGATTGGTGGCGGGCAATCGCTTATGGGATATAGATTACCGCCTCAAAGGCTGAATTTTGAGGATGAGAAATTTTAGATTAAATAATCCTGAAGAATTATTCGGATATTTTACCTAGCACGCCTAAATAGAAGCTTTTTGATAAAAATTATCAATATTTGTTTACAGATTCAACTGCAAAATTGTATTCACCGTCACCCTCAAACAATAATATTAAAAAAATCTAAAGAATTTACTGAAAATCTCTCATTGGCTTTATTGTCAATTATTGAGAATAAATAGCATTAAATTTTGACGACCGCAGCAGTGAAATTAGCAGATAGCTAGTCAAAGCCAAAGTATTGCGTGTTATAGAAACTAAGAAGTGCGAATTATTGCGACTTAATATAGTTAGCAGTATGTTTGCGGTAGTCGATCGCGCCAATGTGCGATCGGCTTAGTCCGCACGAGCTGCATTATCAAGAAACTCAAAATACTAATGCGCTTATTCTCAAGTAATTTTCCGCACAACCTACAGGAGGTTTGCCAGTGGTGCAGCACTCAACCCAAGACTCAACTACCGATTTAGTTGCATCTGAATTTCCCAAACAGTTAGATATCGCTCAAGTTTCTGTCTACGGACTTAGCTTTTTATCCGCTGGTTTATTTCTGTTTTTACCTTTAGTTAACCTACTGCATCCGAGCCCTTGGCAGCGGTGGATGGGAACCATTCACGGCATGGGTGCAATGTTGGCATTAGTGGTAATGGTTTATACAGGACATCTAGCATTTCCATTGTTGCGGGGTGTCCCTAAAATCTTGCCACAAATGCGTACATTAGCCTTTTGGTCAACTCTTTTGAGTTTTTTGGCCATTGCTACTGGCAATTGGGCTTATATGCGGTATCGAGCAGGCATAGATTTCGGCGGAGCGAGAGCAGCGCTGAAAGAAAACTCTCCTCTAGCGCAGTACGTTTTGATGGAATATCACGAATTTAGCGTGCTGTTTACATTGCCTTTAACAGTAGCTTGTGCGTGGATTTTGTGGAACTATGGCAACTCGATTTTAGAAAAGCAAAATCGCCCAGTTTTAACAGCTACCTGCGTGGCTTTGATGGCAATCATGTTTTTCGCAATGGGCGGCATGGTGAGCGGGCTTGGTGTGGCTAAAATCCACGCTTTGTAATTAACAGTTAGTTGACTTTAGCATTAGCAACGGCTAATTACCTATTACCAAAATTAGGATATTTTTACAATGACTAGACAATTATCCCGCCAAAATAATGCGGGTAATGAACCTGTATACGGGAAATTTTGGAGCCAATTAAAACACTTTCCCAGCGGTTTAGCCGAAGGAGCAGAAACAGCACCTAGTGTTTCCGGGCCTGCCGCAGCCGCAGTAATTAGTGCAGCAATTGGTTGTTTTACAATGATGGTGACTCACCACTTGTCAGACACATCGAAAGCCACAGAAAAAATTGTTTGGAATCTCGGCACTTGGATTCCCGGAAGCCAGACGGATAGCGAATTGTGGGGAAATATCGGCAGTTACACTGGCAAAGAAACTATGTTGCTGGTGGGTTGGCTGATTAGTTGGCCAATTCTCCCTACTCTCTGGAAGAATAAGAACATTAAAAGCCGCACCATATTTTTCTGGATGTTTGCTTTGTTGGTTGCTGCCACAGCTATGTGCTGGCATCCTCTATTTCCCTATTTACCGTTAACTTAAGTAATGTGAGGTTTGATGATGGAGACAAAAAATAAGCCGATCCCAGCCAGGGAGATGCACAAAATAGTTTGGGTTAGCGTCGGAGTTTTAACTCTTTTCTTTATGACTTTTCCCATCGCAATGTGGCGTGTTAGCCAAAAAGAAAAGTTTCGCGGTTTTCACGTCAAGTCTTTGACAATTGAGGGGCAAAATCCCGCTAATGCTGTTGCTAAGGGGCTGGCCCAACCAGCTATTGCCAGTAGCAGTGCGCTTCCGGCTGCTAATAATTCCTATTTAGCTCTTGACAGCCAAAAAAAGCTGCCTGACAAGTCTCCAGAGGTTGTACCTTTCACTAATACGTCTACTGAAACGGCTATGGCGAGTAGCCCTACAGATAAGACTGTCCAAGCTGTACCTGTATCAGCAGGCCAGCAGGAAGTTCAGGCGGTGGATGGAACAAATCACACAGCAGAAATTACGGATCGCGTCAAACTAGATGAGTTAGCTCTCAAAGTCTACGATCGCATCGATCGAAGTTGGCAAACTAGCCCTACATTCAATCAAAATCTAGTGTATCGAGTCACTACAAGTCAAGATGGGGCGATCGGCAATTTCGAGCCACTCAATCAACCAGCCAAGGATTACAGCCAAGAAACTCCTTTGCCAAATCTGCTGAAATCTTCCGAAACTAGCAGCCGTAACAGTGCAGCACCAGTTGCTAAGTTTACTGTAGTGTTTGCTCCTACTGGAACCTTAGAAGTTAACCCCTAACTCACATACAACATCTCTCCGGTAAGGTGCGCCATCAGCACCTTACTTTTCATTTTTAACTTAAATGTGATATTATAAACAGCGCCCTCTAGGGTCTGCTACTTCTAAAACAACAAATGAAAGAACTTGACGAGAAAAAAACCCAGGAACTGCTATGCACCATCATGGAATGGGAACTTGCAGGTGTCGTGCGCTATACCCACTATTCACTAATGGTGACAGGGCCAAACCGGATTCCCATCGTGCAGTTTTTTAAAGCACAAGCCACAGAATCTCTAATCCACGCCCAACAAGCAGGAGAAATTCTCACCGGTTTAGAGGGGCATCCTAGTCAGAAAATTGCTCCCATCGAAGAAACCTACAAACACTCGGTGAAAGACTTGTTAGAAGAAAGTTTAAATCACGAGAAAAAAGCGCTCAAAAAGTATAAATCTTTACTTGAAGTTGTGACCGACTCCAGCGTTTATTTGGAAGAATATGCCCGCAATTTGATTGGGCAAGAAGAATTGCACCAAGTAGAATTGAAAAAAATGCTGCGGGATTATAGTTGATTTAATCATTAGTTAGTTGTTATTGGTTATTGGTTATTGGTTATTTCCACTCACCAATGACCAATACCCCATGCCCATGCCCCATGATTATAAAAAATGAATTTTAGTGAAGCCATACCCACTTTTGTAATTACCCTGCGCGAAGGCGTAGAAGCCACCTTAGTTGTCGGAATTGTACTAGCTTGCCTCAAAAAAGCCGAGCAAAGTCACCTCAATTCTTGGGTTTATGCAGGTGTCGCAGCCGGCATTGGTGCTAGCGGTATTGTGGGTATTATCTTCAATGGATTGCTCGCAGCACTATCAACCTCAGAGCAGCCTTACGCACCAGTCATTAAACAGCTATTAGAGGGCGTGTTGGGCATGGTGGCGATCGCAATGCTAAGCTGGATGCTAATTTGGATGACTCAGCAAGCTCGCTTTCTCAAAGCAGAAGTTGAAGGAGCAGTTACAGCAGCTTTAACAGAAAATAGCAAGGCCGGCTGGGGCGTATTTGGCTTAATTTTTATTGCGGTACTGCGCGAAGGTTTTGAAACAGTTATATTTGTCAGCGCTCAATTTCAACAAGGTTTAACTCCTGCTTTGGGTGCTTTGGGCGGTTTGACTGGGGCCGCAATCCTTGGCGCGCTACTGTTCAAGTGGGGTGTCAAAATTGATATCCGCCTGTTTTTCAAGTTTATGGGGATTTTGTTGCTGTTAATCGTAGCAGGTTTGGCAGTATCTGCACTCAAACATTTTGACCAAGCCGCTGGGATTTTGTCGCAGATGAATAGCAAATATTCAGCAATTTGTGTTTATTACGATCGCCTCGCACCACTCCACTCTTGTATTTTAGGGCCTATGGTGTGGAATGCAGCGGAAATTTTGCCCGATCGACAATTTCCAGGAGTGCTTCTCAAAGCACTGTTTGGATACAGAGATCGACTTTATCTCGTCCAAGCAGCCGCTTACACAATATTCTTAGCCACCATCGGCGGTCTTTATTTCCAAAAATTAGGCGCTAAGGCGACTGTTCCCAACAAAAATACTCAGCCAGCTCGATCGGAAACTCGCCCTCAGTAGGTATGCAACCTGTTTTTATCGGTTGTTTTGCTGATTCCAGGGCGATAAAGAAATTAGCCCCACACGCAAAAAATTGACCAAAAACTTTCAGTTTGCGGGATTTATTATTTGACTTTTATATGATATCATTAAATGATGCCAACATTGTTTATTTATTTTATAAATAGTCATATTAATATTATTTGATAATACCGTCAATACCCCAAAAAAGCAAGCCCTACCGATCAAAAAACACAAAAACTTTATCAGCAAAATTAACTAACTTAAAAAAATTACAGTTAACGGTTAACAGGGTTATGCAAAACGCGGACTACCGTTAGGGCGATCCTGTGAAGCCCCAGGCGCACCCTGCAAAAGTTAAGGCTGTTCTTTCCGACCAAAAATCTGTCCCCAGCAAGATTTTTGGTAAACAGTTTTCTGATAAGCGCTCTTAGGGCTTATAATTAGTACAAGAATATTTACAGAGTTCCGAAAGTTCTTAATTAACCTTATAATCCTTAATGAAGCTTAAAATTAAAAAATTGTTCGTTAAAGTTACCTGGAACCCCCAGAAGGCTGTAGGATCTGCCATTCGGTTAGCGGTGAGATAAATAATGATGCCTCGGATACTTGTTATTGATGATGACGCGGCGATCGCCGAACTCGTAGCAGTCAACCTAGAAATGGCTGGCTACGAAGTCACCCAGGCAGAAGACGGCATCAAAGGTCAGGCACTAGCCATACAACTGCTCCCCGACCTGATCATGCTAGACCTCATGCTGCCTAGAGTAGACGGATTCACCGTATGTCAGCGTTTGCGGCGTGACGAGCGCACCTCAGACATTCCCGTCTTGATGTTGACAGCCTTAAGTCAAACTCAAGACAAAGTAGAAGGCTTCAACTCCGGCGCCGACGACTACCTGACCAAACCCTTTGAACTAGAAGAGATGCTAGCCCGAGTGCGAGCTCTACTAAGACGCACAGACCGCATCCCCCAAGCGGCCAAACACTCCGAAATCCTGAATTACGGCCCGCTGACCCTTGTCCCCGAAAGGTTTGAAGCTGTTTGGTACGCTCAGACAGTCAAACTGACCCACCTAGAGTTTGAGCTGCTGCACTGCTTGCTTCAGCGCCACGGTCAGACAGTCTCTCCTAGCGAAATTCTCAAAGAAGTGTGGGGTTACGACCCCGACGACGACATCGAAACTATTCGTGTACACATCAGACACCTGAGAACCAAGATGGAACCCGATCCCCGCCATCCTCGGTACATCAAAACCGTATACGGGGCTGGTTATTGCCTGGAGTTACCCAACAACGAGCAAGTAGCTGAACAAACAAAATCCTCTGCTTGAGCTAGCACGCCAGATGCAACAAGCAGTTAAAAGTTCCGCTAGAAAAGCCTG
Organism: Microcoleus sp. T3_A4; assembly: GCF_036700465.1. Classification (NCBI taxonomy): domain Bacteria; kingdom Bacillati; phylum Cyanobacteriota; class Cyanophyceae; order Oscillatoriales; family Microcoleaceae; genus Microcoleus; species Microcoleus sp. T3_A4. Next base: position 38,118 of record NZ_JAUBOY010000032.1, read on the forward strand.
AGAGCATTTGCTCTCAGGCTTAGTTGTTTGGAGTTTGAGATGAATATGTCAACAAGTAGGCATTAACTCTCTTCATTCGGAAAAAACAATCCCACACCCCCCTCTAACCGCGCGGTTTCATTCTCTTGTAGGGGCTGCCCCCCGTGGCTGCCCCCATGTCTGAAACTGTGAAATCGCCTGTGGGGGGGGTAGGCACGGGGGCACTACCCCTACAAAATCGCGATTTTCGTGAGAATGAAACCGCCCTGCCTCTAACCGTACTTTTAGAGAAGCTTGTCCATAGGAAAGTACCGGATTTCTTTTTCCACCTTGTCTTTTCCGAGAGGATTGGATACCTACTTAAACAATACTCTAGCCATAGTACTCTTTAATAATATTATTTATCAATAAATTTAGAGGTATTCCTTTAGCTGCTATTTTGGCTAAGGAGAAGCCAAACTCCGCTCAAGCGCCAAAAACAGTCATAATCGTGATATAACGATGTTTTTTCCTACTGATTTACATACCTGAACTCAAATCAGTGAAAATTTTTCTCAAATACCCCTTGACTAAACTACTAAAATTGTTGATTATCTATATCAATAATCTGCGATCGCTTAAAACTCCACTGACATCTTTCTCAAGAGGTAAATCGCCGTGACCAGCATGGCAAAAAAATCCTTCCCAACCGAAGGAAAATCATTTCCCTGGTGGGTCGGCAACGCCCGCTTAATCAACCTTTCCGGCCGTTTGCTCGGTATCCACGTCGCCCACGCCGGCCTCATCGTCTTCTGGGCGGGAGCCTATACCCTATTAGAGCTTTCTCGCTTTAACTCAGAATTGCCCATGTACGAACAAGGCTTAATCCTGTTGCCAAACCTAGCCAGACTCGGCTTGGGCGGGGGTGCGGGAGGCAAAATTGTCGAGACTGATCCGTACTTCGCCGTTAGGGCGATTCACCTAATCAGCTCAGCCTTTCTCGGCTTCGGCGGCATCTTTCACTCCCTCAAAGGGCCAGCCACCCTCGAAGCAAGAACTTCTTTCTTTGGCTACACATGGGAAGACGCACACAAAGTGACCACCATCTTGGGCATCCACCTACTTTTGCTGGGTGTCGCTACCTTCTTGTTGGGGGCTAAAGCTATGTATCTCGGTGGTTTATGACTGTCTTTTTCTAATATTTATGTATTGCCACTTTGATTATTTTTGTGGAGTCTGTCCATAACATTGCCAGAAGGAGTGCATCAAATCAAGCGCTTGTATCCAATTCCTTGTGATTGGAATTTTTTTACTAACGACTACCGCCTCACATTTACAGTGCGCCCGTGCGTTGCTTGTGCTGAAGATGCGAGCGGTTGCACTGACTTTGAACCTAAGACTTGTTTTATCAATGCTTATCCGCAACATTGCTATAAACTTCACAAAAATTACGCAGAAATACCGAAAACAACTTTTTCAGTTCCACTTTTAGCAAAGGGGATAGGTGGCTAGCAGATTACCCTGGACTAAAGGGGGAGTCTAGAGTTATATGGATTATCACGGAAAATATACTTTAGGAGCATCTAAAAAATAGCACGAATAAATAACAGATAATCCATGACCATCCTCGTTCAACTTTTTTATTTTTTCCGACATGAATTTATACAGTGCTAACTCACTCAAAGTCGAACTCAACCAAAGAGGCTGCCGCCTGACTCCCCAGCGAGAAACTATTTTGAGTGTCTTTCAAAATCTACCGCAGGGTAATCATTTAAGTGCGGAAGAATTATACAGGACTTTGCAGAATCAAGGAGAACGAATAGGCTTGTCTACTGTCTACCGAACGCTGCATTTATTAGCAAGGATAGGAATTTTGCGTGAACTAGAATTAGCAGAAGGACACAAACATTACGAACTGAATTTTCCCGAATTGCACCACCACCATCATCTGGTTTGCATTCAGTGTCACAAAACCTTTGAATTTAGCGATGAATCAATTTTAAAAATTGGCAAAAAGCAAGTTGAAAAAGCTGGGGTTGAACTGCTTGACTGTCAATTAACTGTGCGAGCTGTTTGTTTGGAAGCGCTACGGGAGGGATGGCCTTCTTTGGTACCCAGCAATTGGTTGTGTCCCAGATATCATTCGGAAATGGAGGAGGAAATTAGTTGATTTGGATGAAATACACTTAGGTAATATGGAATTGGTGATAATTGGTAATTTGTGCTTTTTTATTCGTTATGAGCTGTTAGTTATTAGGACCTAAAAATAACCCATGATCATTGACAACTGACTGCTGACTGCTGAATTCACTTTTGCAATCAAGCAACCTCAGAAGAATCGCAACGTTGGTGTTCCATCCGAAATATGTTAGCGTACAAACTAGCAACAATCTGTTTGCCTTCCTGGGTCAACTGCAAGTAACCGAGAGATTCACTGATGTGAGGATAAATGCCGCTCCAGTAAAACTTAGAGTAGCTTTGCAGCAAGTCGCCCGGATGTCGATAGCCCAAAACTTTAGTAGCACCGCTTTCTTCCAACTCGTAAAAGAGCGCGCCAATTTTCTGCAAATATTGCGGGTTGCTGAGCTGACCTATCAAGTCAGCACCGCGAACTAAACTAGAGTAATTAACTGCCTCCTCGTCAGTGTTGCCGTCAAGGACCGAGAAACGAGTCTGTTCTATGTTCTGCTTAATTATCTCAGCATTAATTAGCTTATGGTTGCCGAAGCGCTCGTCAATAAACAATTTAGCTCTGTCAACTCGGTAAGGAGCTAAGCTAGCCGCTGTTGCACCGGGAGCAAGTGCAATTCTCATGCCATCTTTTCCCGTAGCATACAATCCTTCTGATTCTTGGTCTTGCCGGCAAACTCCTTTGACATATCCGATGTCTTGGCACAGCAAAGAAATAATGAAGTGCAGCCAATCTTCGCAGGAAACTCCGCCCTTGCGAATGTGTTTTCCCCGCAAGATTTCTTGACCGACTAAGCTAATGCAAATGGCGTGTTCTACATTGTGATAAAGAGCATCGCTGTTGGCGATGTTTTCTAACGCCATTGCCCCCACCCAGGCAATAATGTCAGCATAATCTGATTTGTAGCCTCCGTAAGTGCGGCTGTACCCGTTCTGAAGTTGTTCGATGAAAGCCTCGATCAGCAGTTCTGTAGAATTAAACATACCCTATCCTTTTACCTTAATATTTCCTTTTAAGAGCGGTGCATCTATTGGGGATTCGTCTACTTTTATGGATGAGATTTTAGCTCATACCAATTCACTATCAAGATACACTAAATGAGGCTGATGTCTTTTTGGTTGGAACTATATCCTTAGCGTTATATTAAATGCAGCTTGATAGTAAATTGGTATCACCACTCATGCACCCCGTGTGTGTTGTGCTCCGTGGGTGGTAATCTCAAAACTCATTGACGCAGCTACGCCCGGGGAGTCACGAAGCAATCTCGCGCCCTGACTCAAAACTCCCAAGCAACTCAGTCCATCACTGACACCCATCCCCGCCGTACTGCATACAGCAGCCTGCTGACAATTTTTCGATCCTCTGAACTTTTTAAACTGTGAGAATTAATTGCGTATTGAATTTCCTGGAACTGATCCCGATCGATCTTACCGGATTTCCAAATATTCAAGTAAAGTTCGGAAATTTTATATTCAGGAATATAAGCTTTGGTTGTCATCTGCAGTCAACTCAATGTATATTTCTTATTGTCCGGCAATTTTAGATAACTTTATGTGATGTAGATCGGCTATAGACTGTGATGCGATCCCAGGCTGGAGTTAATGCACCTCTCCTAACAATGGTAATTTGAGCGAAAAAGCGCGATATTGCGATCTCATAAATTTTGCTGACGGCTGTGAAAATCATCATAGTTGCGCCTAAATTATAGGATGTCACATACCATTCTCCCGTTGCGCTCGCCCCCGGACAACTTGCAGTAAGGAAGCAAGTTGGAGCGGTGGTCGCGCAAATTTCTTGCCAAAGAAACACGCGTCGTGTACAATACAGAGTCTGGTATCCTCACTTACCCATAATTATTTTCATTCATCCCGTCCCCCCAGAGGGGAAGGGACTTTCAGTGCGGATACAGCCAAATCACTATATTCAGCAAAAAGCTAGAAATGCCGTAACTCATGCCCACTATTCAGCAACTCATCCGTTCAGCACGGGAACAAACGCAGAAAAAAACCAAATCGCCAGCTCTCAAGAGTTGCCCCCAGCGCCGCGGAGTTTGCACCAGAGTGTACACGACCACCCCGAAAAAACCCAACTCGGCGCTGCGGAAGGTGGCTCGGGTACGGCTGACCTCTGGTTTTGAAGTCACCGCCTACATCCCTGGGATCGGTCACAACTTGCAAGAACACTCGGTAGTAATGATCCGGGGCGGTCGTGTAAAAGATTTGCCCGGAGTTAGATACCACATCATTCGCGGTACATTAGACACCGCTGGGGTGAAAGACCGCAAGCAGGGTCGTTCCAAATACGGGGCCAAGCGTCCTAAAGAGAAAAAATAACACGGAACTCGCCCGATCGTCGGGGTTGGGAAGCAAAAATAAATCCGATCGCGCCGCTCAATTGCACGCTTGATCGTCATCAATCGAGATGTGATCCCAAAACCCCAAACTCAATCATTCAAAATCAAAAATCCCAAATAGAACTATGTCTCGCCGCACAGTTATTCAAAAACGTCCAGTTCCACCAGATCCAACCTACAACAGCCGGTTGGTAAGCATGATGGTGAGACGGATCATGCAGCACGGCAAAAAATCCGTTGCCTCCAGCATCGTCTACGACGCCCTCAAAACCATCCAAGAACGCACAGGGGCTGAACCGTTAGACTTGTTTGAAAAAGCAGTCAAAAACGCGACACCCCTAGTCGAAGTCAAAGCCCGGCGGGTAGGTGGCGCCACCTACCAAGTGCCAATGGAAGTGCGTTCAGATCGCGGTACAACCCTCGCCCTCCGCTGGCTGATCAGATTTGCCCGCGCCCGCACCGGCCGCTCGATGGCAGCCAAGCTAGCCAACGAACTGATGGATGCAGCTAACGAAACAGGGAGTGCTATTCGCAAGCGCGAAGAAACTCACCGCATGGCTGAAGCTAACAAGGCTTTTGCTCACTACCGCTACTAACTGCAACAACGGGCATGGAGAAGAGCGCGATCGTGCGGTATAAAAGCATCGGGTGAGAAATTGGCAAGTGTAAGTTTTGAGTGTTGAGATTGCTTCTCTTGGCGCAGTTGCGATTCGTGAAGCAAACTCAAGACTCCCAAAATCAAAATTTACGCACTCAAAATTCACGCACTCTCTGAATCCTCCATGTCGCATCCTTAATATTTTTGTAAACAAATCTTGCAAAAAATATTAAAATGTAACAATAAACTCCAGAGACTTTTGTAAGTTACTGGGGAGTGCAAAATAGGGTTACTGTGTAGTATAATAGTATTATAACAGCAACACAAGATTAAGGAGGTAGCTGTGGCACGTACCGTCCCGCTAGAAAAAACTCGCAACATCGGCATCGCAGCCCACATAGACGCGGGCAAAACAACAACAACTGAAAGAATTCTGTTCTATTCAGGCATGGTTCACAAAATGGGTGAAGTGCACGAGGGAACAGCAGTCACTGACTGGATGGAGCAAGAGCGGGAGCGGGGAATTACGATTACTGCCGCTGCTATCACCACCAGTTGGAAAGATTACAAAATCAACATCATCGACACTCCCGGACACGTAGACTTCACGATCGAAGTCGAACGCTCGATGCGAGTGCTCGACGGAGTGATCGCAGTGTTCTGCTCGGTAGGGGGAGTGCAGCCGCAATCCGAAACAGTTTGGCGACAAGCCGATAGGTACCACGTACCCCGGATTGTGTTCGTCAATAAAATGGATCGGATGGGCGCAAACTTCTACAAAGTCTACGGCCAAATTCGCGATCGCATGAGAGCGAACGCCGTACCGATCCAAATCCCGATCGGCAGTGAAGAAAACTTCCGGGGAATTGTAGACTTAGTGCAAATGAAAGCCTATATCTACAACAACGACACGGGAACCGACATCGAGGAAGTAGAAATCCCCGATGAAGTAAAGGATCTAGCCGTAGAATACCGCACCAAGCTGATCGAGTCCGTAGCAGAAACCAGCGACGCCCTCACGGAGAAATACCTCGAAGGCGAAGAGTTAACGGAAGACGAAATCCGCTTGGCCCTGCGTCACGGCACTGTCGAAGGTACGATCGTCCCCATGTTGTGTGGTTCGGCATTCAAAAACAAAGGCGTTCAGTTGTTGTTGGATGCAGTCATCGACTATCTGCCGTCGCCCTTGGAAGTTCCTCCAATTCAAGGACTCCTACCCAACGGCGACACAGCAGAGCGGTTTGCCGACGACAACGCCCCGCTGTCAGCCCTGGCCTTCAAAATCATGGCTGACCCCTACGGTCGCCTGACCTTTGTTCGCGTCTACTCCGGTATCCTCAAAAAAGGTACCTACGTCCTGAACTCCACCAAAGACAAAAAAGAGCGGGTTTCTCGCTTAATTGTCCTCAAAGCGGACGATCGGATAGAAGTTGAGGAACTCCGAGCCGGAGACTTGGGAGCAGCCTTGGGTTTGAAAGACACCTTCACCGGCGACACCCTCTGCGAAGAAGGAGCGCCAGTGATTCTGGAATCTCTGTTTATTCCAGAGCCAGTTATCTCGGTGGCTGTCGAACCCAAAACCAAACAAGACATGGAGAAGCTCTCCAAAGCCCTCCAGTCGCTCTCGGAAGAAGACCCCACCTTCCGAGTCAACGTTGACCCAGAGACCAACCAGACAGTCATCGCCGGCATGGGCGAACTGCACCTGGAAATCCTGGTAGACAGGATGCTGCGGGAATTCAAAGTAGAAGCCAACGTGGGTCAGCCACAAGTAGCCTACCGTGAAACCATTCGCAAATCCGTCCGCGCCGAAGGTAAATTTATCCGCCAAAGCGGGGGTAAAGGTCAGTACGGTCACGTCGTGATCGAACTAGAACCCACCGAAGTCGGAAGTGGCTTTGAATTTGTCTCCAAAATTGTTGGTGGCACTGTACCCAAAGAGTACATCGGCCCGGCAGAACAAGGGATGAAAGAAGCGTGCGAATCAGGTATTGTAGCAGGATATCCCGTGATTGACCTCAAAGCTACTATGGTAGACGGGTCTTTCCACGACGTAGACTCCTCAGAAATGGCATTTAAGATCGCCGGTTCAATGGCGATCAAAGAAGCCGTGATGAAGGCGTCGCCAGTGCTGCTAGAGCCTATGATGAAAGTAGAGGTTGAAGTTCCCGAAGATTACATCGGGAACGTCATCGGAGACCTCAACTCGCGTCGGGGTCAGATCGAAGGTCAAGAGACGGATCAGGGGATAGCCAAAGTTTCTGTAAAAGTTCCACTAGCAGAAATGTTTGGTTACGCCACCGACATCCGCTCGAAAACCCAAGGTCGAGGCATCTTCACAATGGAATTCAGCCATTACGAAGAAGTGCCGCGAAACGTGGCTGAAGCCATTATCGCTAAGAACAAAGGGAACTAATGATTTTGGATTTTAGATTTTGGATTTTGGATTGAATCCAAAGTCTAGAATCTAAAATCTCAAGTCTAAAATCGCTAAAAAAAACAAGGAACAGATCAAGAATGGCACGCGCAAAATTTGAACGGAATAAACCCCACGTAAACATCGGCACGATCGGTCACGTTGACCACGGCAAAACAACTTTGACCGCCGCGATTACGATGACTCTCTCTGCACTAGGTCAAGCAAAGGCTAAGAACTACGCCGACATCGACGCTGCGCCAGAAGAAAAAGCACGGGGTATTACGATTAATACTGCTCACGTGGAATACGAAACCACAGGTCGGCACTATGCTCACGTAGATTGCCCCGGACACGCTGACTATGTGAAAAACATGATCACCGGTGCTGCTCAAATGGACGGCGGCATCCTAGTAGTGTCAGCAGCAGATGGCCCCATGCCTCAAACTCGCGAACACATCCTGCTAGCTAAGCAAGTTGGCGTTCCCAGCTTGGTTGTCTTCTTGAACAAAGAAGACATGGTGGATGATGCTGAACTGTTGGAATTGGTAGAACTGGAAGTTCGCGAACTTTTGAGCTCTTACGATTTTCCGGGCGATGACATCCCCATCGTCACAGGTTCGGGATTGAAAGCTCTCGAAGCGATGCTTGCTAATCCCAAGACTGTCAAGGGCGAAAATGAGTGGGTTGACAAAATTTACAAGCTGATGGAAGAAGTAGATGCTTACATCCCCACCCCAGAACGCGAAGTTGACAAGCCTTTCTTGATGGCAGTTGAAGACGTATTCTCGATTACTGGTCGGGGTACTGTCGCCACTGGCCGGATCGAACGCGGAACCATCAAAGTCGGCGAAACAGTCGAATTGGTGGGTCTTAAGGACACTCGCAGCACTACAGTGACTGGTGTGGAAATGTTCACCAAGTCTCTGGAAGAAGGTTTGGCAGGCGACAACGTTGGTCTACTGCTGCGGGGGATTTTAAAGGCGGATATTGAACGCGGAATGGTGATTGCCAAGCCGAAAAGCATCATGCCTCACACTCAGTTTGAATCTGAAGTGTACATCCTGAAGAAGGAAGAAGGCGGCCGGCACACGCCCTTTTTCTCTGGCTATCGCCCTCAATTCTACGTCCGTACCACTGACGTGACCGGTACGATTGCACAGTTCACCGCTGATGACGGTAGTGAAGCAGAAATGGTGATGCCCGGTGACCGGATCAAAATGACTGTTGAACTGATTCACCCGATCGCGATCGAACAAGGAATGCGCTTCGCTATCCGCGAAGGCGGCCGCACCGTCGGCGCCGGCGTTGTTTCCAAAATCCTCAAGTAGGACTCCGATAACAACTTAAATAGCAGAAAAGCCACCAAATTTAATCAGGCTTTTCTGCTATTTAGTGAGTAGTCAGCAGTCATCAGTCAGTAGTCATCAGTCAGCAGTCAGCGGTTAGTAGTTAAAGATTAAATAACTAATGACTAATAACTAATGACGACTAACTAATAACTAATGACTAAAAATAAACTGAACCTAGAAAATTAAAGAAACAAAAATGGCAACAATTCAACAGCAAAAAATTCGCATCCGCCTCAAAGCTTTCGATCGCCGAATTCTAGACGCATCCTGCGAAAAGATTGTAGATACAGCAAATCGCACAGCAGCCACAGCGATCGGCCCGATTCCCCTACCGACAAAACGGCGGATTTACTGCTTGCTGCGATCGCCCCACGTAGACAAAGATTCTCGCGAACACTTTGAAACCCGCACGCACCGCCGCATTATCGACATTCACCAGCCATCGGCCAAAACAATTGACGCTTTGATGAAACTGGATTTGCCAGCCGGCGTAGATATCGAAGTCAAGCTGTAGATTGAGTTATCGAAAACTCGGAAAGAAGGAACAAAGATTAAATAAATTGTTCCTTCTTTTTGTTGAAATTTTCCTAGTCATTAGTTATTAGGTATTAGTTATTAGTTAATAATCACCCATAATTTCTGCTCCGACACGAATTTAAATAATTATTGTTAATTAAGGGGCGCTCACTACAAAAACGCTCCTTTAGCAGTCGCTATCATCGCCTTCGGACTCACTTAGTTTAGCAAAAAGGTATATTTAACATTTTGACGAAATAACGCCTTGGTCAAGCTGTCAGCACCAGAGATAGCGAGCCGTCGCTCCCGTTGCCACCGAAAAAGCCCGATCGCTCCTGCCCCCGAATTGCCTTTAATCAGTTAAAGTAAGAAAAATAAGCGCAAGTACCGTCACTTTTGAGCGACAATGGCATCCTCTTCCTCTGTAGCAGTTCGCGAACTCCCCTTATTTCCGTTGCCGGAAGTGGTTCTATTTCCAGGTAGGCCACTCCCGCTGCAAATCTTCGAGTTTCGCTATCGAATCATGATGAATACGATTCTGGAGGGCGATCGGCGTTTCGGTGTACTCATGTGGGACCCCAACCAAAACAAAGTCTCTGCCGTTGGCTGTTGCGCCGAAGTGATTCACTGTCAGCGCCTCCCCGACGATCGCATGAAAATTATGACTCTCGGCCAGCAGCGGTTCCGAGTCCTCGACGCCGTTCGGGAAAAACCGTATTTAGTCGGTCTAGTAGAATGGATCGAAGACGCACCGCCGCAACAAGACCTCAGACCTTTGGGAAAAGATGTCGAACAACTGCTGAGAGATGTAGTTCGCCTCTCCAGTAAATTGATGGATCAGCCGATCGACCTGCCCGAAGACATTCCCAGTTTGCCTACAGAATTGTCCTACTGGGTAGCCAGCTACCTTTACGGCGCCGCGACAGAACAGCAAACTCTTTTAGAATTGCAAGATACTGCTGCGAGATTGGAACGCGAAACCGAAATTTTGACTTCTACTCGCAATCACTTGGCAGCGAGGACTGTACTGAAAGATACGCTCAAATAGTCAATGGGGCAGGCAAAAAGTACGATCTGTTTGACCTCCATTGCAGAAAGAATTACACACAAATCATTCGATTTTTGATTTTCGATTGACTGATGAACTAAGGGTTTGGATCGCGCGCTTACAGTTCCATTATTTTTGCGAACTGGTATCTGTTCAATTCTTAACTTCAAACAGGTTCGGATAGGTTCCTTATAGCAGTAAATGCTTGTGTTAGAAAATCACGACCAACCGAAACCATACGATGCAGTTAGAGGCGGTCAACTGCCACCTCCTGTGGGCGGTGTAGTGCTTGGCGGACTAGCAGGAGTTAAACATCGGCTGTCTAGTTCTGTCAACGAACATCGAATTGCCGCCCTGAGAGAGACACTGAATTACGGCGATGCTGGCTTAAAAATAGTCATCAAGATTTGTCAAAGCGAAACAGGGCCAGTGCAGCGGGCGGCCTCCGATTTGCTTCGACAAAGGCTTAATTTGATCGCCCGCGAAAAGTTACAAGCCTTTGTAGCTTCAAGTTCAGATTCAGAAGCTGAGTTAGACAGCACGGAAAAAATATTAAAGCACTCATCCGGTGCAGTCTCAGAAAAAAATTACGATCGGCAAATGTCCGAAGCACAGTTAATATTTGAGACAATTACGCAGCAAATGCAACCAAATTTGTTGCTATTAGAAGCACTGGTAGCCTCTGTAGAACGCGAAGAATTTACCAGCGAACTGATGAATCTTTGGGAACTATTAATCTTAGAAATTCAGGAACCTCTCAAAGAACTGCGTCAGGCTGTTGGCATTGCGATTTCCGCCCAACTGCGGATTCAGTGGCTGTACAATCAAGCTGAATCTCAAGCCAACCAGTGGCAGCAGCGAGCTTTGCTAGCTCTTCAGACACAGGATGAGAATTCAGTTCGCCTCGCCGTGGTTCGCAAGCAGGTTCAATTTGATCAGGCGGCAGAACTAAAAATTGACTTAGACTACCAAACTGTGCGAGTAGAAAACCTCAACCGCAACTTGCTGGCTTTGGAAAGTAAGATTGCTCAAGCTAATTCTAAGAAAGAGATCCTCAAAATGCAGCTTCATTTTGCTAAGGTACAGCAGCAAATAGACTTCACTTTCAGCCAAGTCAATAGTATATTTTTTAGTCCTTAGTTGTCGGATTCTCCGGTTATATATTATTGCGTGATTTCAAACTTGTCTGACGCAAAAATGTATAGCCCCACTTAAAATTGCCTTATCTAGCTGAGCTCCCTCAAGATTAGCACCGCACAAAAATGCCCCGCTCAAATTAGCACCCCTCAAGTCAGCTCCTCTCAAATCGGCGTCCTCAAGGTTACTTTCACACAAAAAAGCGTTTCTCAAGTTGGCTTTTTTTAGACTTGCTCCCCGCAGTTTAGCCTCGCTTAGATTGGCTTCTTCGAGGTTTGTATTGTCCAAGCAAGCATCTATGAGGTTTGCTTCCATTAGGTTGGCGGCGTACAAGAAAGCTCCGCTCAAATCAACACCGATCATTTTGGTGTCGCTCAAGTTGGCGTTTTTCAGTTTTGCTTCAATCAGGTCAGCTCCTGTTAATCTGGCGAAACTTAGATCGGCTCGGCTCAGGTTTGCCCCATTGAGTTTGGTCATCACCAGGCAAGCATTCTTGAGATTGCTACCTATTAAGTTTGCCCCCATTAGGTTGGCCAAAGCAAAATTTATTTCTTTGAGATTCGCGCAGGCTAGATTAATATGAATTAGGAAAGCTTCTCGCAAAGAAGCCTCTTTCAAGTTTGTTTCATGAAAATTTCTTTCTCCGGCGGCGTATCGCTTGAGAAGTTCATCAGCATTCATCTCACCAGCCTCCTAAGGTTGACTTAAAAAGTATACTACATAAAAGAAAATTATACTACTGACAGTAAATTGTAGCAACCAAAGATTTTTAAAGTTTCTGTGTGATTTTTTAATTCTTCGAGTGCCGCTCGAACAAATGCTTGGCAGGCGTTAGCCTCAACGTCCATAAAGAAAATATATTCTCCGAGTGATCTTTTAGTCGGTCTAGATTCAATCCGACTTAAATTAATACCGCGACTGGCAAATACTTCCAAAGGTTTTACCAGTGCTCCCGGCATATTGGCCGGTACGCTAAAAGCTAGTGAGGTATGGGTGCAATTAGACGGTGAAGTATCGAGGATCAACTTAGCAGCAGATGTTGTGCTGGATTTAAGGGATGAGTGTTCCCCTGGTTCTACGTTGGCGATTTCTCCACCACTCCTGCTGAGTACCCAAAAGCGAGTGTAATTATCGGGATAATCATTAATGGGGTGAGCTAACACTGGCAAATTGTAAAGTTCAGCCGCTCTTGGCGAAGATATCGCTGCTACATTTCTATCTTCCAGATATTGCAATGCTTCCGTCGTAGAGTTCGCCGGAATTAATTGAGCTGAGGGAATAAACTGCCCCAACCATACCTGACACTGAGCTAGCGCTTGCGGGTGAGAGTAAACTTTTTGAATCTCGTTAAAATTTTTGGCATTAGACACTAAGGCGTGGGAAATTGGCAAAACTAAGGCGTGTTGAATGCGGAGTTGATCGAGTCGCCAGAGTGTATCTAAGGTGACAGTCACGCTGCCTTCGATCGAATTTTCGACGGGCACAACTGAATAGTCAACCTGCCCTACGGCAGATGCCTCTAGCGCTTGGGAAATGGTGGAATAAGGACACAGGGTGCATTCCAAGTTAGTTTCCAGGCTCAACCAATTGAGATAAGCTAGAGCCGCTGTTTCTGCATTTGTACCAACAGGGCCGAGATGTGCGATCCTCTTCGAGGGCTGCGCTAACGAAATTTTCATGTAGAGGCAATTTTAGGTTACAAATGTTTGCTTTACTCTCATCAGCTAGGAAGTATGATGAAAAATTAGCGATGTCCAGAAAGCTTTAATCAGTGATTTCTCGGATGACATTGCTGGGCGTGCGACTTAGTGCGCTACGTATGTCACCTTAAAAAAGGTGATACTTTATTAAGATATGCTTAGGAATCCTATATTTTGATATTTTCTCATGTATACCCGCTTTAATTCTTCCCAATCCGTTGAGATCGCCGTACCAGAGGAACGGGTTCCCATTCAACATTATCTGCGCCAGCCGAGGCGACTGGTGAACGCCCTCGTTGATCAAAGTCGCACACAACAGCTAAGCGATGACTGTTTCCGCCTAAAAATGCGACCGTTACAATTTATGATGCTGAGCATTCAACCCACAGTAGACATGAGGGTGTGGGCCCAGTCGGATGGCACAATCAATTTGCAGTCCGTCGCCTGCGAAATTCTCGGCGTGGGTTATATCAACGATCGCTTTGCTCTCAATCTCAAAGGAAAGCTTTGTGTACACCAAAGCAGCGGGGTAGCATACTTGAAAGGAAAAGCGGATTTGGAAGTGCAAGTAGAATTACCGCCGCCGTTTTGGCTGACGCCCAAACCCATTTTAGAAGCAACGGGGAATGCTTTGCTCAAGAGCGTACTGCTGAGCGTCAAACAGCGGTTGATGCACCAGTTGCTCTTAGATTACCGCCGCTGGGCAAACAGCGAAAGTGAGCTAATATCGATCGATCTCCCCCCAATCTTATCTTTAGAAGGCTGACATCCTACTAGATAACCTGTTAATTAATGTATAGGGATATTTAGGCACAAATCAGGCCACTTACCCCAATATTAGTTAGACGCTCGAATTGGGCATCGGTCACTTTGTGGGAACTAGCCAGCAGGGATAGATAGATAGCGGCCGGTCAGTCAAGATCGATTTGAGTCAGCCCCCCAAGTTCATCGTCTTCGAGGATTCCCACGCCCCCAGGCCAAGCTGTTGACCTGTTTTTTGAAACTTCGTCCTTTTGGCGGAGTTCGCGCTGCGGTGGCTTAATGATTTTGCCCGGTTGATTCGTGGCGGCCACCCGAATCCTGATTTTTGGCCCGGAATTGCCCAAGCGAATTGTCATACCGTCCACAACGGACACCTGAGCGATCGGTCTATCATCTACATAAGTGCCGTTAGCACCAAAATTAATAATTTCCCAGCCATTAGCGTGATTCCACAGCTCTACGTGGTGGCGGGAAACTACAGCGCTGTAAATAATTACATCATTGTCGTTCGATCGACCGATCCGAACCACCGGTTCTGATTCAAAACACCAACTTTGAACTGGGACAGACTGGATAGGATGTAAAAGAGTTAAGGTAATCACTGATGTTTTGACACTCCACCGCCAGACTGAAACGGGGATACTTCCAGAGAGATTTTTTGGGAGAAAACTGCAAAAAATTTGCTTTTTAAAGGCGTCGTCAGTGCGCCCCTATTCCCTCTATCGGCAGTAAAAGTCGAACTTTTGGCTGCTTGAGGCATTTGAAGCAACTTTTGAGGGTGAGCTTTTGGCGCAGGCGCCAATTTTTGCTGTCCTCGGTAACAACCAAACACGATGTGATTAGTCGGGTGAACTTCCCAGTGATGGACGGCGGTTTTAACCGCGTGATTAATGTGGTCTGTGAGGGAGCGATTCTGCCGATGGGTGAGCCGCTCAATTCGATCGGCTAAATAATCCTTTTCCCGCTGATGAACCAGAGACTTTAACTCAGACCCGCGCTGGTTGCACCGCTGATTCGACTTCTCGATCAGGCGACAGTCACTGCTCAAGGACTCGCTGTTTATAAAGAAAGAAGTTAACCAATTATTAATCCTGGGGTCTCTAGATAAAATACTTGTTGATTGTATCAAACAGCATAGGTCATTTTGAGTTGCTAACATTTTCCTTATTGATGCGATACCTTTAAAATACAATGCTTTGAGCAGCACTGGAATTTTAAGCGACAACGCATCAATTTCTCATAGCGAAAATACCGATCGACCTTCCTCGCGCGCGCCGCCCGAAAATGCGATCGGCAATTAGTCCCCCGGCGAGCGGGAAGACCAAACTTCAGCTCAAATCTGAGTCAGGCGGCTCCGGTTTCGGCTCTGGCTGGACAGATTCTTGCCTTTGCCGTTTCAACTCTGCAACTTTTTCTTGAGCTACATCCCTGACTTCGAGAGCTTTATCTTGGAATTTTTCCGCCAGACTTTGAGCGCCCCGCTTCACACCGGCCACATTTTTGAGAGTTCTGTCGAAATCTTCGTGTAAAAACTCTGCTACCAGACCGACTTTTTTGTGCAGTCCCTCCGCGTACTGCACTGGCTCTGATACAGCAGCTTCAGAGACGATCGCCCGCTTGCTGCCAATGGTCGAAATAGCTGCCACAGGTAACAAGTAAATGTCGTCTAAAACACCGCGCCAGCCGCTTGATTTAAATAGGTAGTGGGTTACTGAACCCGTGCGGATATCAAAAAGGTAGTCAACCACTGCACCTGCCTGATTCCCAGCGTCCGTGAGCACCTCAAGCCCGATCGGACAAACAGCTTGTTCCGGCTGATGCAATTCCGGCAGTTCCGGGTTAATGGTGACAAAAACATTTTCCCCCACTGTATCAACTTGTGCCCAAGCGAACCAAGTTTTTTTGCTACCCAAAAGGCCCGACTTGCAAGTAAAGCCGATCGCCCGCTGGGAGTGAGCATCGAGCCAAACCCGATCTACCCTGCCGACCTCTTCCGCCGTTCTGCGGTCGATGGTGCGGCGGCCCTGCAGTTCGCTGCGCCTAACAATCTGTGGTGATGTACTCATAAATAAACTCCTGAGTGCCGCCTTTGAAAAATGTCGATCGTCCAAAGAAGCCGATTTAATATTCTTCTTCCGAATAATGGCGATTATTATCTGCCTGGGTTAACTCCTCCTCTTCCCTGGAATTGCCAACTTCTTTGTGGTCGGGAACAGGAATCGTGCTAATGTGCACGCCGCCCGAGGGAGCGTGAATTTCCTTAGCCTCCCTAGGCTTGACGCTAATTTGTCCTAACTGGACTGAGGACTGATTCGGGCCTACGTTGATTTGAATTTTCGGCCCAGAGCGAGCCAAGTGAACGATCAGACCGTCCACAATGGGAACCTTAGCGATCGGCTTACCATCGAGGTAAGTGCCGTTGGTACCTAAATTGATCAGTTCCCAAGTTATGCCGCTGCGCCGCAATTCGATGTGGCGACGAGAAACCACAGCGCTAAAAAGAACGACGTGGTTTTCGGTCGAACGCCCGATCCGGACGACCTGCTCGTCTTCAAAGATCCAACTGCGGACGGGTATAGACTGGAGTGGATGTAGCAAGGTCAGCTTAATCACATTGGCTGCATTGAGTTTTGGTAGAGCGCCTCAAGATGCGATTTTAGATTTTAGACTTTCGATCGCCCAATCCAAACTCGCTCTAAGAGATTTGAAATAAAAACGTAACCAGGTCTCCTTTGCCCAGAGAAATGCGGTCTCCCGGTCGCAACCGGTGGCGGTTTCCCTTGGGTAGCGGAGTATTGTTGACGTAAGTGCCGTTGGAACTGCCTACATCTTCTAGGTAGCAAGCATCTCCCTCCACCCGGAGATTTGCGTGTACCCGAGAAACTATCTCAGAATTAGCAAATCCCGAAACATCAATATCCGGGGGCACTAAATCATTTGGCTTGCCTATGTGAACCACAGCCAGACTGTGAGGCAATTCCATCGGGGTATTTGTCTGAACGTGTAGCAGGCGCGCCGACTGCTGTTGCAGTTGAGTTTTAGCTACACCTGCTGGCTGTAGGCCCGGAACCGGAGGAGAGATAGTTACTGGTGTTGCCACCGATTCAGTTGTAACAGGAACCGAGGGCAAAGGCGGGGGATCTGGAATCGTCGGAATGCTGGCAGGAGTTTTTTCCAAGTTAAGCCCCTTATTCAGGGTAACTAGAGGTTCCATTGCCATCAGGGGATCGGGTGGCACTAAATCCGGCGCCGGTGAGGATACCACTGTCGGGCCTACAGGCGAGGGGGACGGTACTGTCACCTCAACTTCTGGAACTATGGAACCCGGACGCAAATTAAAGCCACACTGACCGCAAAATGCTGCATCTGTCTGAACTGCTGCACCGCAGTTCGAGCAACTTGCGGTAACAGGTAAAGGCGTGTAGCAAGCCTCACACTGGCTGGCCCCGTCGGGGTTCTGGTGATTGCAATTGGGACAGACAATCATCGATTTCTCCTTGCTATCGGCCAGATTTTCAAATCAGCCTCATAAAAATACTCGTGTATATGGTCAAATTTTAACTTTAACCGCCACAATTCTTATATTGCTTCTAATACTAGCAACTGAGCTGACGCCGTGACGTTAGCTGTGATGGGCAAGATTGAGTTAGTGATAATGCTGACTGTGTTGGCACGCTTGCGGCTCTGTCGGCTATTTTACTGCTTCGCCAGCCGCCGCATCGAACAGCCACCAAAGTTCGCCCTCTGGTTGAACGAGTCTGGCTGGATAGGTCATTTCGTCGGCTGCGGGGGCAAAAATTTGAGCTAGGGCGGGTTGTTTGCTGGCTCCTGCGACCATGAAGATGACGCACCGGGCCCGGTTGATTAAGGGGACTGTAAAGGTAATGCGGGGTTGACCGTCTTTGTTGCCGACAGTTACTAGGGCGTCGCGGACTTGCAAAGCTGCTGTGCCGGGAAATAGAGAGGCTGTGTGGGCGTCGTCTCCTATGCCCAATAAAATGATGTCGAAGGCAGGAAACTCGCCGTCGGATACTTTGAAGAACTGCTGTAATTCGGTTTGGTGCGCCGCAGCGTCGGCTGCGGGGTCGCAGGCGCCTGTGGGCATGGGGTGGATGTTGCTGGCGGGGATATTCACTCGATCGAGCCATGCGAGGCGCGCCATTTTTTGATTGCTGTCTGGGTGTTCTGGGGGAACGTAGCGTTCGTCGCCCCAGAAAACGTGAATTTTGTCCCAAGGCAGGTCTTGGGCTGCTATCGCTCTGTAGAGGGGTTCCGGTGTGCTTCCGCCCGCTGCGGCGATCGTACAAAGTCCGCGTTCTGCTATGGCTTCTGAGATTTTCGACAGCACAATCTCGAGCGATCGATCTATCAGTTGTTCCCGATTTGCTAATACTTCTACGATTTTTTTCATTAATTTCCTCTCAACTTTTCTTGGGTGTTGTTCTCAGCAATTGCCAATTTTACCTTGACATTTTGGTTTGAGGTCGAGCTGCTAACAGACCCGGCTGGCCGGACACAGCATCCCATAAAATTTTATCATCTTATGCCCCTTGATTTAAGGAAAGCAAGACATATTTCTACCAGTGCTTTATGGATTTTCACCGGTTGCATTGAGCTTTCGCAACTTTCAATCAAAAGTTCGATCGTACTCGGAGCATCTGGGCAGAAAGTAAAAAGCGTTTTTTGGGAGTGCGATCCGTCCCGCACAGCAAAATCTATAAATATAGCCAGCCGGACGATCGCACACCGACAGTAAAAGCCAAACCGAGATGCTCCCGATCGCACTTACCCCCGCATAGCAAAAATAATCAAGATTGATGTGGTAGACTAGGGAAAATAGTTTTAAATCCGCACGATCGGAAGGAAGCAAAACTATGTCAATTTTTAAGCGATTTCCTACATCTGTCCGCTATCTAATAGCGCGGTTGCGCCACTGGACGCAACCCGCCGTTTGGGCTCCCTTAGCCGTGCTGTGTGCGGGGGGGTTATTTATCTGGGAGGTCTCTGTAAATCCAGAAAGGTTGAGTATAGATGGCGAAGAAGAACCAGCCTCAAACACTCCAGCTTCGCTATCGGGACTATCTGCTGAAGATACCGCCATTGCGGCTGAAATCGACAGCTCACCAGTGCTAGTCAATCAGTTTAATGGCTCTACTGCTTCTGAACTGAACTTGTTAAATTCATCAGTAGTAAAAAGCAAAGGTTTATTCGAGGAACTTCGAGATCGGGACTTAGAAACTCCTCAGCCATCTTTAGCCCCCAAGCGGGTAGGAAGCAGCGGATTTTTATCCTTGTCAAATTTAGCAAATTCTGCTGTCGAGGCCGGAAACAATAACCCCCAAAATTCCACCTTGCCAAGTTCAAACGGAACATCAGCGTTGAGTTTATCTAGCAGCGGGAGACTAACTTCCGGGATAAAAACGATCAAGCCTGAGTCTGGGGGTACAGCGACAGCAACTTTATCGCAGGCGTCGAGTGATGCTAATTCAGATAAACAAAACGAAAATTCTCTGCCTTTGAGTCCGCTGCAAGCAGCTATGAAAAAATACGTCGTTGCTAACACTTCGCCAACGGCGGCTTCGGCTGAAAAAACAGCAGACTCGGCTAAATTGCTTGATCGACCGGCTTCCGATCCGGCGGCAGGAAATGCGACCAATTTGCTCCCAACGACCGCTACAGCTCAAAGTGGAGCCACTCCAGTGAATGTTCCCACAGCACTTCTCCCACTTGTGGCTCCGACAAATAATGTGAGCAAGGAATCTCAAGAATTCTTAAAACCGACAGCTACAGTCCCTGAATCATTAGCGGGGTTAACTTCCCGAGTACCGAGCCTTCCCGAAATTAATGCAGGGGCTGCAACGGTGGCTTTGCCGAAAAATCCCTACCAAACTAATTTATCTGGCTCAGGCTTCGCACCTGAAGTTCAACCTGTGGCACTTCCAGTAGCCATACCTTCGCCAACACCTCTACTTCCCAATGTCGGTGCATCTCCCTTTCCAAGTGGGATTGGGGGAAGCAAGATAATTAGCCCTCAATTCTCTCCCAATGCAGCGAATTCTCAATTTCAAACACCTCCACCGAGTCAGCTTAATTTGCCACAGCCGCCTAACTTTGGAGTTGTTCCCCAAAACACAAATCAGGGCGTGCAGCCCATTCAACCTCAAACTTTTTCTACACCCCGCTCCCTGGCTCCGGGACGCTACATTGGCGGTGGCGAAATCAATACTTTTTCTAATCCTTAAATGATGGAAGTGGGGCTACGAAAACGATATTATCAATTCCCAATGCCCAATTCCCAATGTTAGTGGTAAAACTTACCTAGCGGCGGCCCGCACCAACAACAATCCCCCGATTCCCAAGCCAAACACGATAGGCAACCAAGCCGAAAGAATCGGAGTCAAAACAGCTTTCACGCCCATAGAACTGGTGATGAAAGAAAATACGTAGTAAGTGAAAATCACAACTACGCTAATACCAAAACTCGTTCCTCGCCCGGAGCGGCGCGGTTGAGTTCCCAAAGCTGCTCCCACTAAACCGAATACCATGCACACGAAAGGAAAAGCATATTTTTCTTGAATTCGCACCTTTAATTTGCGAATTTGCGGTTCGTCGCCACTGTTTTTAAGGATATCCAAACGCTCTAAGGCTTGGGCAATGTTCATTTCCTTAAAATCCCGCGCTCTCGCAGCTAAATCTAAGGGCGTGCGGGGCAGTTGCAATTGCTGGTGTTGAAACCTAACTATATTGCGGTAAGAGCCATCAGGAGCTACTATATAAGCGGTTCCGTTGAAAAAATCCCAGGTATTTTCTGAGGGATTCCAAGTAGCGGATTCTGAAGAAACGATTTGATTGAGGCCTGGGGTGGAGCGATCGATAATTGTTAAACCTTTCATTTGCTGGCCGTCAAATTGTTCTGCATAAAAAAAGCGGGCCAGGATTTCGTCGCCGCCTTTTTCGGGTTTGCGAAATTCTGTGTAGATAATATTTCTATCTTGAAATGTCGGTTTTTCTCGCTTCAGGGCTCTGTCTAAAGTCACAGTAGCTCTGTAGCTGGCGGCGGGTACAACTAACTCTTGCAAAGCAAAGGTGAAGCCTGCAACAATTAAACTCATTATCACAGCAGGCAGTATCAATCGGTATACGCTGACTCCGCAACTGCGGAGGGCTATGAGTTCGCTGTCGCTGGACATTCGGCTGTAGGCCATTAAGGTTGCTAGCAGCATCGACATCGGGAAAGCCAACACTACGAAGTAGGGAATTTGCAGGAGAAAAATTTCTATGGCTGCGCTGTAGGGGAGGCCGGATTCTGCTACTCTGCGGACTAATTCAAATAAAGCTCCAACTGTGACGGCGACGGATGTAAAGAGTCCGACGCCAAATAAAAAGGGGCCGATTAGTTCTTTGGTAATGTACCAGTCCATTACTGAAATTCTCGGCAGCCAGTTGATGGGATTCAAAGAATTGGATATTGCTATTTTCATAGTTTGGGCTTTTTGCAGTTTGCTCCTCAATCTAACATCTCGAATCTAAAATTATGGCCATGGGGAATGCCTTCAAAAGACTATCGCACGAAGTTGTCACCTAAGTAATACTGTCGCACTAAAGGGTTGCTGTAGAGTTCTTCTTCCGCCCCGGAGGCTAAAATTTGACCGTCTCGCATGATGTAGGCTCGATCGGTAATTTCGAGGGTTTCTCGGACGTTGTGATCTGTGATGAGGATGCCGATTTTACGATCGCGCAATTTAGCAATAATGGTTTGAATTTCGTCTACTGCGATCGGATCGACGCCTGCAAACGGTTCGTCTAAAAATAGGAACATCGGGCCGTCTCGCCCTGCGGCTAATGCTCTGGCCAGTTCAGTCCGTCGCCTTTCTCCCCCCGATATTTGAATTCCCAAACTGGATGCTATTTTTTCTAAGCGAAATTCTTGCAATAGGAAATCGACTCGCTCGCGCCATTCCCAGCGCGGCACTTGAGTTTGTTCTAGGACTAACAAAATGTTGTCGCGCACGCTCATGTTGCGAAAAATGCTTGCTTCTTGAGCGAGATAGCCAATTCCCAAATGTGCTCGCTGGTGCATCGCCAATTTAGTGATGTCTAAATCATTTAGCCAAACGGTGCCTTGATTTGGTTTTTCTAATCCGGTTGCTATGTAAAATGTTGTGGTTTTGCCGGCACCGTTGGGGCCGAGCAGTCCTACTATTTCTCCTTGGGCTACCGAAAGGTTGACGCGACTGACTACATTGCGTTTTCCGTAGGATTTGTGAATATTTTCGAGTACAATTTTCATTTTCGCTCCCGGCAAGCTCTACAAGCTAAATTTCAGACTGCTGCTGTGTGCGATCGAGTCTCTAATTTAAATTTTACCTTTTCAAGTTTGTGAGTTTTATAAAGACGAAATTTCGCATCTATCCCAAGTAGTATGTTTTGGCTGAGGCGAAATTTCGCTGCTGCAAGCCACTGTTACCGGGGGGCTGTAGTTGGACGTGGGGAGCCAACTGTATTTTGGGCTGCCGCATCTTGTTCCGGGGCAACCAGATAAACAGATTCTACCTGTCCTGGGTTGTCTGGCAGGGCAATAAACCGCCCTTCGTCGATCAGGTATGTTATGGTTTCGCCGCGTAGGCTGTTGCCCTGCTGCAATACGTAAACGTCTCCGCTGAGAATGATCCGGCGCTCGCGGCTGAAGTATTGAGCTTGAGCTGCGGTTGCTTGTATTTGGCGGGCTGGATAGTTGATTTGGACGTTGCCGCGGGCAGTCACGATGCCGGTTTTGGAGTCGGCTTCTTGAATGTCCGATCGCACGCTGAGAGTGCGGGGCGGCCCGGCTTGCGGGTAGGTGGGAGAGGCTATCGCGCCTGCCAGAGTCAGGGGCAACAGCAGCGATAATCCTTTGAATATGCGGAAATTGAGCAGTTTAGCGGAGGGCATCATAAGCTTGGAGCCTCAATATTTGTGAAATTACTGAAGGGCATTATATCCAGTTAGATATTTTATCTTAACGGCCAGAAAGATTCCCGTGAGGTCGATCGATTGACCCGATAGTCTCAACCAATTATCCTAGCAAGACAACAGCGAATTTAATTGGCTATTTTGCTGAGTGGCTGCAACTGTCTTACCCAGAAACCGGCAAGATACTCGTTCCACAGTCAATTAATCTGCTTGGGCAGCCAGCCCTCCTCTGTGTAGAGGCTAAGTATACTGCACCCTAATACAAATATTTATTTAACTTTTTGGTACTTTGATAATTAGCGGCAATTGCAAGCCGGCAACTTCTGTACCTGCGAACAACGGTTGAAATTTAGCTACTTCTTCCGGGCTAGCTTGTTGCAAAGCGCTCAAAAGTTTAGCACTTTGTCCGAGCAAGTCTTCAACAGCAATTCCAGCATAACTAGGCTGATAAAAACTGAGCCGATTTATTCCTTCTCCCAGCAATATGACTGCACCGCGCCAGTTTTGATTTCCTAAGTGATAAAGCGCGACCGCAATTTGCAAGATTCCCTGATAAAACCTTTTTTCCGGCTCGCAGGCTTCCATCCACAAAGCCTCTAAAGTATCGTGACAAGCGTAAAATTCTTGGCTGTTAAACTGTTCAACACCTTGCCAAAACTCGATCGGGATTTCCTCTGTCATTCGATTGGGGATTGGGGATTTTCGATGGCGGATATATGTTTGAGTAGGCGGCGATCGATTGTTTTTTAATAGCTAAGTCTTAAAAATAGGAAAACTTCCGAAGGATTTTCAAAACTACTGCCATTTCACGACCGCCTACTTAACCAATTACATAGTCTCTCTGACAGCTTGAATCTGATCCATTCCTATTTCCTGATTAGTTCCAGCAAAATCGTTGTCTGGCGTCAGAAATAACATACAGTGACACTCTTTCCGCTCGCGCATGGGAATGCAGGGACAGTTCCAGTAGGCGGCTTTTACTTCGGCTTCTTTATCTTCGTAATGGCGACAAGGGCATAAGGGAGCGCCTAGTTCATCCTTGTGTTTTGCTAGTCCTTCTATCACGACAGCAGTGACGGAAGGTTCGGAACAAAAGTAAGTTCCCGTGCGCTTGGCGTAGGTTTCGGAGAAATTCTTCATTGCCTCCAAAGTTTTTTCGTTGGATAGTTTAGATTTTTCTGTTGTGTTCATAGTTTAGGATCGGAGTTGAGGATGCTACGAGCTTTTGACAATTGTAGCGCAGAATGTGATTTTAAACACTGGTATATTTCTGTTTAGTTACAAGGAAGAAAACCTTGACAAAGATTGAGTTTTAGGTTGTTGGTTTTTTAGTGGTTTTTGTCTATCCCGGAGGGTGCGGGAAACTGGCGGCAGAGCGAGTTTTTGAAGCTACCAAAAGATTTGGGCGATCGATCGCCCTCAACAATCATCCCCCAAAGGGGATAAAAATCAGCTAAGATAGCACGGCGCTCTTTCTGTGACGGTTATAGGCACGGCATCTGATGGCAACTTCCCCGAACCGCACCGGCACCCGCGATCGAAAATCTCCTCCGTCTGGGCTGATTTGGCCGGCTGACACCGAGTTAGTCGGATTAGTGTTTGAATTGACTCCCCGCGCTGCTAGCTATCTGTACGCGCAGTATGCTATAGGTTTGCACGCTTGGTTTTTAGCTCAAGTGCAGCAAACTGACCCGGATTTATCGCAACTTTTGCACGATGAACAGTCAGAAAAAGCCTTTACTATTTCGGGATTGGAAGGTGATTTGCTCCCTGGTGGCAAAGAATTTCAGCTTTTGGGCGATCGAATTTATCGCTGGTACGTAACAGGACTTTCAAAGCCAGTAGTGCAGTGGCTGAGTCAGTGGCTGCCAAATTTGCCCGAAGAGATAGATTTACGAAATGCTCCGCTGCTAATTCGCTCTTGGGATATTGCTTTTGCTCCCACAACTTACCAGCAATTACTAACAGCAGAAATCCCATTATCCCACAACATAAAACTTAGTTTTGTGACTCCTACAAGCTTTCGCAGCAAAGGCCATCATTTCCCTTTGCCAGTTCCCGAAAATGTTTTTCACAGCTATTTGCGCCGCTGGAATAACTTTTCGGGGGTAAATTTTGACCAAACAGAATTTTTGAATTGGATTGATGAAAATGCAATTATTAGCCGCCACAAATTGGAGTCGCAAAAGGTAGTGGCGGGCAAAAAAGGCATGGTAACGGGGTTCACTGGGGCTGTGGAATTTGGTCTAGGGCGATCGGCTCACAATCGTCCTGATTTTGTACAATTATTTTATGCTTTGGGGCGGTTAGCGCCTTACTGTGGAACGGGGCACAAAACAACTTTTGGATTGGGACAAACGCGAGCAGAATGGTTGACAGCAGCGCTACCTGAAGTGTCGATACAAAGCGTATTGGCGGCGCGAATAGATGAATTGACAAAGAAGTTTATAGCGCACAGAAAGCGTACAGGCGGAAGTCGCGCTGCTGAGATTGCTGAAACTTGGGCGACGATTTTGGCGCGCCGGGAATTGGGGGAATCTTTGTTTGATATTGCTGCTGATTTGGAAATGCCTTATGAAACTGTGAAAACTTACGTGAAGTTGGCAAGAAGGGCTGTGAAAGTGGAGGATTAGCGCGAATTAGTTGACTGTTGACTGATGACTGTTGACTGATGACTGTTGACTGATGACTGCTGACTAAGGACTCTTAGTAAATAGATATATGTTGTCTCGCTGATATTTGAGTTGAAATTGAGGGTTGTTTTTTAGTTTAGTTATGAGGTTTTCCACAAAAGCTCGATCGCTCATCCAGCCAGGATAGCGCAAATTCAGCAATACATAATCAAATTCTGTGAGATTTGCAGGCGGCCCGTTAGCCTGAGTTAATCTTACGACAGGGCGGTGCGCTAAGTGCGGAGCAATCTGAGCAGTTGTTAAAACACTGCCTTTGGTTTCAACAAGAGAAATTGCTTCTCTGGTAGCGGGCAAAGTGTCGATCCCATTTAAATAAATAGTCCAAAAATAGCCGTATTTCGCTAAAGCTAAGAAAGCAATCAACGACCAAATTACAATAACTCTAGGCAATGGATAGTTAGGAAGTGGCAATCTATCAAATATTGTCTTTCCCTTTTGCTGATTGCTATATGCTAAACTGGAAATTACGCCAACCAATAAAAACGGCAATATCGGCACAGAATATTGATGAATTAAATCCCGCTGAGCGGGGATATCGGAAAGAATATTCATCGCCAACATCGGCACAGCACTAATTAAAGATGACAGATGACGCGGGGACAGCCACCAAATTACTGGTAATAGCAATAACCCTAAATATCCAAAAGTATCTAAAGAAAACAAACGCCCTAAAACTAGATTTGGTTTCACTATTAAATTAATAGCAATTTCCAAAACCGAGTTTCCCAAATATTGATATCGCCCGATACCCGCGTGTTCTCTTCCCTGATTAAAATACGGTATAACTGCCTGAGTAGCTACCAGGAACCAACCCGCGCCGAGAAATAGAGCTATGAGTCCACAATTGCGTTTTTTGTCAAAACACAACAACCACAAACCCATCGCAGCCACAGTTAAAGATAGCACGGCTTTGCAGCTCAAAACTAATACAATCGCAGCACAAAACCACAAGGTTTTATTCAGTCTCGCGGCTAAGATTGCTGCTAGCAGTGCTGGCAAAGCAATTACTTCTGGGTGAAAGTCGAAGAGATTGACATTAAATACTGCGGGATAAAGTAGATATACGGCTGAAATTGCCATTGCTTTTCGTTCGTTTAATCCCGCTTGACGTGCCAAACTCCAACTCGGCCAAGCGCCTAAAGCTAGGGAAACAGCTTGCACTAAAAAAAGCCAGTGAACATCGGGATATATTTTGTAAAGTAAAGCTAGTGGATAGAAAATAAAAGCAGCGTGATCCCCCCAAATATTTATTGCCATTAAAGAGGAAAATGGCGTTTGGTTTTGGGAGATTAAATAAATTGCTTGGTCAAAAATTGCTAAGTCGAATGCAGTTGACTGAAACAAAGCGTGCCGCGCGCTGCTGGCGGCAAATAAGACTATCGTTGTCACGACAATCATTAAAAATACTGGATGAGATTTTAGGGATTTGAAAGTTAGCATTTGATTGGTTTAATCAGCCCTTCGTTTAAATAGCAGGACTTCGTTTTTTTGATAAGTTAATTTAAAATCGGGAGAAGTTTTAAGTTTATTTGCTAAAGTAGCACCAAGTTTTTCAGTATCAGGCCAGGGATGGCGCAGATTTAATAATATGTATTGAAATTCAGCTAAATTTGTTTGGGGCGAAATTTGTGACAGCAATTTTACTATGGGGCGGTGGGTAAAGTGAGGGGCAAGTCTATTATCTGTTAAAATACTGCTTTGCGGTTGAACTTGTGCGACTGCTTCGCGTGTAGCTTGCCAGGTATCTAGTCTATTTATGTACAGATAAAAATCTTTATATTCGCCCACACATAGGAAGATTAGTAATGACCAAATTATCATGATTCTCGGCAATTGAATTCCCTGCCAAAGTTGAGAAATTCGGAAGTTTTTAAATTGT
Organism: Microcoleus sp. T3_A4; assembly: GCF_036700465.1. Classification (NCBI taxonomy): domain Bacteria; kingdom Bacillati; phylum Cyanobacteriota; class Cyanophyceae; order Oscillatoriales; family Microcoleaceae; genus Microcoleus; species Microcoleus sp. T3_A4. Next base: position 65,673 of record NZ_JAUBOY010000032.1, read on the forward strand.
GGCAGATTGACCCATGTTAAAAAATGTTGCTTATTTACTTTATCCTCTTCCTTGTTGCCTTTTATTTCTTCCCTGTTCCTTGTTTCTTCCTTCGCGATAACTGCTAAAAATAAGAATGGAATTACAGGCACTGAATACTGATAGGCTAAGCTGCGTTGAAATGACAAGTCAGAGAGGATATTGATCAGCAGGGTAGGGAGGGCAGGAATTAGCGCTGTTAAATATTGTAGGCGTAGTTTGCCAGAGAATGGCAATAGCAGCCAAATCACAGGTAAGGTGAGGAGAAATAAATATTTTAATGTATCGAGTGAAAAAATTTTTCCTAATACTAACTGGGGTTTTAATATGAGATTGATGATAATTTCTAGTACGGATTTGCCTAAATAGCTGTAGCGCCCGACTCCAGCGACTTCGCTGCCGCTAAAGAAGGGGATTATTTTCTGGGAAGCTATCAAAAACCAAGCTGCACCTAGCAAAAGTGCGATCGCCCCGTACCGTTGCTTTTTTTCGCAAAAAAACAGCCCGAAACCCATAGCAACAACGGTTAGGGACAAAACCGCTTTGCAACTGAGAACTAACACAATAGCGGTACAAAACCACACAATTTTATTTAAACGTGCCGCCAAAATTGCTGCTAAAAGTGCGGGTAAAGCGATTACTTCCGGGTGAAAATCAAATAAATTGATGTTAAATACCACCGGATAGAGCAAATAAATCAATGCGATCGCACGGGATTGTTCTTGATTCAAGCCTGCCAAACGCGCTAAACTCCACATAGGCCAAGCGCCTAGGGATAATGCAACTGCTTGTACCAACAGCAGCCAATGCACATCCGGGTAGATTTTGTACAGCCAAGCTAGCGGATAATAGATTACCGCTGCGTGATCGCCCAAAATATGAATCCCCATTAAAGAAGAAAAAGGCGTTTGGTTTTGGCTGATCAAGTAAATTGCTTGGTCAAAAATTCCCAAATCGAAAGCAGTTGATTGGAATAAAGCGTGGCGTAAACTGCTACACAAAAAGAAAATTGCCGTAGCAGTAGCGATCGCCCAAACCAAACTCGACGGTAGCTGAGATCGACCTTCCTCTCTATTTTCGGCGATCGAGACACTGATGTCCTCACGGTCATCAGCAAAATTTTCCCTATTTTGCATGAAATCTGGCACTAGGTGGTCACTCAAAATATGATTCCATCGAATGTGCTTTCCACGCAATAGTTAACCACTAATTTTCATCCCCGCAATCGTAATATTAGAATAATCCACAAAACATTAAAAAATTGTGAAAGCAATAACTCTTCTCGGCTCCACAGGCTCCATCGGCACTCAAACTCTGGATATTGTAGCTCAATACCCCGATCAATTTCGGATTGTCGGGTTAACCGCCGGACGAAATGTAACGTTGCTGGCCCAGCAAATTCGCCAGTTTCGACCGGAAATTGTCGCGATTTGCGACGAAGATCAATTACAGGAATTGAAAGAGGCGATCGCAGATCTCGACCCTCAACCTATTTTACTTGCTGGCGAGTCAGGCGTTGTCGAAGTTGCCCAATACGGTGACGCTCAAGCCGTCGTCACGGGCATAGTTGGCTGTGCCGGTTTGCTGCCAACAATTGCGGCTATCAAAGCAGGCAAAGATATTGCCTTAGCCAATAAAGAAACATTAATCGCAGGGGGCCCTGTTGTCAACCCCTTAATCGAAAAATACGGCGTTAAAATATTACCCGCAGACTCGGAACATTCGGCAATTTTTCAGTGCCTCCAAGGTGTTATGGTTGGCGGGTTGCGGCGAATTATTCTCACTGCTTCGGGGGGTTCTTTTCGAGATTTGCCGATCGACAAATTAGCAGGAGTAACAGTAGCCGATGCTTTGAAACATCCGAATTGGTCGATGGGGCAGAAAATCACGATCGATTCTGCTACTTTGATGAATAAAGGATTAGAAGTAATTGAGGCTCATTACTTATTCGGAATGGATTATGATGACATTGATATTGTCATCCATCCCCAGAGCATAATTCACTCGTTAATTGAGCTGCAAGATACCTCGGTTTTGGCGCAATTGGGCTGGCCGGATATGCGATTGCCACTGCTTTACGCTTTGTCTTGGCCGGAGCGAATTCATACAGATTGGGAACGGCTGGATTTGGTAAAAGCTGGGGATTTAACTTTCCGAGAACCCGACCACGAAAAGTATCCTTGTATGCAGTTGGCTTATGCGGCGGGACGTGCGGGCGGTTCGATGCCTGCGGTGCTGAATGCGGCAAACGAACAGGCGGTAGCGCTATTTTTGCAGGAGAAGATTCAGTTTTTGGATATTCCGAAGTTGATTGAGAAGGCCTGCGACAAACATCAAGCCGATAACTGTGAAAGTCCTGGTTTAGACGATATTTTGGCCGCGGATAGGTGGGCGCGGCAGGAAGTTTTGGCAGATAGTATGGAATTGGGCGATCGTATTCTTTCGGTTCGCTAATTGTATCAGCAGACTTGCAATTACCCACAAGCCCTAGGAGTGAATGAATTCCCCGTCTCATAGCTAAAGTCGGTTGAAACCGACTGCCCAACGTTGATAAATATCCAGTCCTCTTTCAGAGGACTTTAGCTATGAGACAGGGGTTTTTAACCCCTGGCGGACTATGCCAAAAAGTGCAAGATATCGGCAAAACCCTATAAAAAATTGACCTGATTTTAGTCTTTTATTGACTAATTCCCAACTTTTACCGCCAAATCAGCAGCACTCATCTTTTCGTACATTTCAAAAGGTTGGTGAATCCAAGGATTGTCAGCCAAATAATCTACATAATAATCCGGCTTTGCAACAGAACAAGCCTTGTACCAGAGTACAGCAGTCCGAATTTCCTGAATATCCTCGCCGTAGCGACTCTTGAGCCAAGCGATACCTTGCTCTAAACTAATTCCCGAATCGACCAAATCGTCAACCAGGAGAATGCGGCTGCCCAAATTATCGCCCACCATTGTCAAATCGCGGGCAAACTCGATCGCGCCCCGGACATTTCCCTCGGCCCCACCATAAGACGAGGCCGCTAAAATGGCCAAAGGTTTGTCGAAAATCCGCGACAGAGTATCCCCAACCCGCAGCCCTCCCCTCGCCAGACAGACAATTCGATCGAATTTCCACTGAGATTCCTCAATTTTTACAGCCAAATCCTCAATTTTTCGATGGTATTGAGACCAAGAAACGTAAAGGTCGCTCATGCCTAATATTATTGAAATATCAAAGGTATTATTAAATATTTTGGGGGAAATGACATGGATGCAGAGGAACTTCTCAGACGGTATGCAGCCGGAGAACGGGTTTTTCACAAAGTAGACCTGAGCGGTGCCCATATCTCAAGGACAAATTTGCGCGATATTGACCTGAGTCACGCTAATTTAAAAGGTGCAAATTCGATCGGTCTCACCCTCTACAGAGCTAATCTGTATCAAGCAGATATCAGTCAAGCCAACCTCTCCCAAGCCAACCTCATGTCCGCTAATTTTGGCGAATGCGAGGCGGTGGGAGCGAACTTGAGCGGAGCCATCTTGCGGAGTGTCGTCTTCAGCGGGGCCGATTTAACGGGGGCGAGTCTCAGGGGTGCAGATATGAGAGATGCAAACCTTCAGGGGGCAATTTTGATTCAAGTTTATGCAGTTAACGCTAACTTGCAAGGTGCAAACTTGACAGAAGTAAAGCTTTGCGGAATCAACCTGAGCAAAGCAAATTTAACGGATGCGAACTTAACACAAGCTGACCTCAGCCGTGCTAACCTAACTCAAGCAAATCTGAGTTGGGCAAATTTGACGGAAGCAAATCTGGAAAAAGCTGATTTGAAGGGAGCCGATTTGAGCGGAGCTAACTTGAGCTGTGCAAATCTCCATCGAGCCGATTTGAGCGGAGTTTCCCTTAAGGGAGCAAATCTCCGGGGAGCAAACTTGCATCAAGCTTCTTTGCGCGGGACAAATTTGGATGAAGCGAATCTGAGAGAGGCCATGATGCCTGACGGCACAATCTCTGACTAAATAAGCTGAGAAAATAGAAGTTAAAACCGCAGGGTGCCTATGGCGCACCCTACATTTAGGCTAATGCCTGATTTTTTTAAGGGGATTTAATTCTGCCTTTAAGTGACAGTGCATTTAAAGAGTAGTGGCAAAAAATTTAGAACCGAGTTTAATCTACAACCTTCAGCCAGCCCCGCCGAACGGCGTGGAGCAAGCGGTTGATGGCTGTTTGATCTTCTTCGGTAAGACAGTCATTTAACAGGGCTGTCTTGAGCTGTTGTCGGTGAGTGGGAGTCAGCAGACCGGAGTGATATACCTGAAAGACTAGCTCTGCAATAGTAAATTGAGGTAAAAGCGTTTGGGTTGTCATCATGTGTTTTTTTTTGAACTCACTTTTGACAGTATTGACTGATTTTTCCAAAATTGATGTGATTCAACTACGGGAGTAAATGTGATCGATTGGCTATTGATGAGTGATTTGTGTCAGCCGAACTTGGGGATCTGATATTTCCTCGATCGCCCTGCTACTTGAAACATAAACCCCGTCCCGATTCCTTGCTTCTGGCAACCCCCACGTCTCTACTTTTGGTTAAGAAACGGTGACAAATAAATTAATATTTATCTATTAAGAGATTACTAATGACTGCTAGCGAAATCGCTCTGCTTAATTCAAGGTAAAACTTTTAGCCTGTTTATAAACCCGCTTTTACCTACATTTACCTAGTTTCTTGCTGTGGTCTGTTTTCCGTGGATATACTTAATAACCCGCCCAAAGACAGATACAAGTTTCCGATAGGAGCGGGCATCCGCCCCAAATTTTAACCTTTAGTTCAAGCTCCCAGATTCATATGTGAAGTCAATCTAAAATCTAAAATCTAAAATCTAAAATCTAAAATCGACTGACTGCTTAAAATCAAAAATCCCGGCTTCTTCAAGAAACCGGGTCGAGCTTTTCGATCGCAGTAAAAATTTTTTTTGAGAAGGCTAATGGAGCGACCTACTCACTTCAATCTTATTGTTGGGAAAGCTTGACAGGAGAGAAAGTAGAAATACTCATCTCAACTTCTTGTGTGAGGGGACTAATCGGAAATCCTGACCCATCCGCGGCGGATGGCGTGCAGCAGGCGGTTGACTGCATCTCTGGCGTCTTCGCTGAGAGCGCTTTGGCAGAGTTCGCGCAATCCGTGGCTTTCAGTGCGAGTCAGATTGCCTGAATTGGTGACTTGATAGAACAGTTCAGCGATCGCGCGATCAGATTTTAAAGTCAGAGCTTGCATGAAATCTCGTTGAACTCGACTATTATAATATCGAGCATTTGAGAAAAAAGTAGGGTGATTGCAGTCGGCTAAGCTTTGTGATCGTTCTTGGCTCGATTTGTGACCGAAGTCTGCCAGTATACGTGATTTAAATCACAAAAAACCACAGACCTCGATCGCATAAGCTATAATTGGGGTGGTAGCCTCAAGGTTTGACAAAACCTCGAAAAGCGCTGAACGCAAGACCTTTAGCACCTCGCGCCGCGCAGCAGGAGTAAGTCAGCTCAACATCGCAGGCTCTGGACTTGGATAGCTGTGAAACTTTGGCTTTTAGACACTTGCAGCTTGCAGCTCAGAGCATAAAGTTGCGATCGGCGAGCCACGGCCTGAGATACAATAATTATAAATACTTCTATCCCATCTATAGACAGGGAGGTAAAAAAATGATAATGATTAGCTACTTTTCGATTGCCTTAATCGTTTTTCTTGTTTGGTTCAAAAGTTTTTGGAATGATACTGCGACATCTAAAAAAGACGTGATATCTTGGATAGCCTTAATAATCGGCCCTCTGGTTTGGCCTGTTGTTCTGCCCCTATCCCTTTTGCAAATTACCAGCAAAAAGTCTGTGGTACAAACAGCTCAATGCGAGCAAGAATTATAATAAATTGTGGAAGTAACTGGCTTCAACACACTTGCTTATCTCTTCCTAAATTATTCGGCCTGCATCGCTCCTGGCAGCGAGTAATTTATCTTGTTTCATTGTAAAAAAAATGCAGCGAGAAGGTAGAATCCCCTAAAAATTCTGAATCCTAAAACAGTATTTTTTTACAGCTATCAAATTCTGCCTTCTGCTTTTTTACCCCGCCCAAAAACGGCTAAAAGTTTCCGACAGGAGTCGGCTGCTGCCCTAAAATTGAGGCTTTTCTTCAAGCTCTCCTATTCCTCTGTGGAATAAATCTCAAATCTCAAATCGTTCAACTGAGCGAGATTGACTCACCGCTCGCCGAAGGTCTCAGGCCGAAGTATCCAATCGACTGATGCCTAATTTTCTGTCACATCGTGAATTAATGGTGCGGATCAGTCAAAATTGTTCAGGCAAAATTGTCAGACTCAAATTATCGGACAGCGACCAGAAAATTTTTACCCAAAAATTATTTACCACCTCAACCAAGCTCAAAATTAATATGCAATCTAACATGGCCTGTAGCTTGCAAAAATATAACTTAAGACATATTTTCGCCTGCCACTGACCAACTTAAGAATTTTCATGACTTCCGGCAACTGCGTACCATTAATCGAAGGTGGGAAAATCCTGGCTAGGCGTGGAAAAACAGCTAGGATCTTTGCCCTTTAAGCTTTTCCTGCTCCCTTTTTTCAAATCGTAGTAGCTTTAAACAGGAAATTGTAGAGTTCGTTGGCGCCCAAAATCCCTAACTCTTACCGCAGTTAGATAGACAATTCAAGGCAGAGACCGCAATATGAAATAGGCAACAAAAACTGTTTCACATCTCAAGTAGGACTTATTTTTGGCAATCGGGCATCCGGAGTGTATAACGCGAGCCAGCTAAATTTTTAGAGGTACGAGATGTTTGGGAACTTCTAAAAAAAAGTGCCGTCACGGTATCCAAATTAGTTATTTGCATAAAAAGTAGGAGTCAAAATGAACAAAGTATCTGAGAAACCAATTTATAGAGTTATTAATCTATTGTCGCTGTTAGGGCTGACCTACTATGCAGCTACTTCCATCAATTATATTTTCGAGAGTGACGCTCACATCTATAGGTACGATAGCCAGAGCAATTCCAACGCGTCACCAGCGCAGCTTGCAGCACACCGCTATGAATAAATAGTAGAGATTTTATCTGAATGAATGCCGAACCAAATTTCGGGGAATTTGCTAATCGTTAATGCTCAGCTCGAAGTTAACAACAATTAGTAAAAAAGTTTTTCCTAAAAACTTAAGATTTTCACTCACAGGTATTAGCCCTCGAATGGGGAGCATCTCACTTTTGCAGCCAAGCTAGAAATTGGAGTTGGGAGGCAGAAGGCAGGAGACAGGAGGAAATAGGAAGAAAGAAGGAGCCAGAAGAAGTGTTTTTACAAAAATGAGATGCTCCCGATCGAATGTACCACAAAAATTAACTGTTTAATGGGTTATCAAAAAAGACCAGAGTGATGAAAGGATGGCCAAGCATTTTCATCATTAAAAGCATTAATAGCTTTAGTAATCGCTTCATCAAGAACATTTGAAGGTGGATACGCTTCAGGACGGAAAATCGCTTTGATTTTTGCCCACTATAACTAGATGGGAGATAAATCCGGCGAGTAGGGATGTAAGAATTTTACTGGGGAGCCGATAGATACCATCAAAAAAATGACGGCTTCAGCATTATGAACAGGTAAATTATCCATAACTACAATTGTGCCAACCCATAACTGCGATTTATCTGTGGACTAAATCTAAAATCTAAAATTTAAAATCTAGTGACAGTACCGTCACAAATCTACCGACCCACCGTTCGTCCCAACTCCACCAAAAGACGCTCGCTGCATTGTATGATGATCCGGATCGATGTGGATCATGGTTGAAATGACGGATTGTGGTTTAAAAACAGGGTTTTTTAGCCAAAATTCTGCGTTGATCATGACGGATTTGGCTGGAAACATCCAGGTGATGAGGCTCAAAAGCCTCTCCAGGACTGTGTTGGGATGCACTTTTGATTAAATACGACCTCCAGCGTGCGTCGGCTTGCTGTGAAAGCCCGTTAAAAAATTTTGATTTCTGGGGAACTCTTGGGGAAAATCTAAAGTCTGGTCAACTACAGTGTACTTAAAAGAAATCGCAGCTTAGTTCCAGCCCCATTGCGGGCGATCGAACTCTCCGGCGATCGACAGTGCCAAGGGCCCGGTGCAACTTCTCAATCTTGAGAGCATACTCCCATTAAAAATGGTCTCTGTGTATCTTCCGGGTATTGTTTTAATAATGACTAGCCATATCGATGGTCATTATGGTAAACTCGCAAACGTTTAACTGGAATATTTTCGTGTTAGAGGAGGCAGTGGTGGAGTCGAGAGTCAAAAGCAGGAAACAACCGAGATTTGCTGCTCAACGAATACAGGATTCAACTCGCGCTCCGAGGCTCGCTGCTGACAATTTAAATTACATGACAGCTTATAGCAGCCGGGTAAATTAGGGTCTCAACCGATGTCCGGTTTCATTTATTGAATCCCTTTGGAGGGAAAAGTGTATTGTAGAAAAATGATTGATCTTTTAGGAGGAGTGTAAATGACACAGGTAACAAATCCAACACAACCAGCAAGTTCACTACCAGGTGGTAGTGGCGGTGGCTCAACCGTTATCGGCATCACTGGCGCCAACAGGTTGAACGGCAGCGAAGGCAGCGATATTATCCTGACTTTTGGGGGCGCAGATGTCGTCTCCGGTGGCGGTGGCGACGACCTGATTATTACCGGAGGCGGAAATGACAGTATCGGCGGCGGCAGCGGCAACGATAATATCTTTTCAGGCAGTGGCGCCGATGTGGTCGCTGGTGGCACCGGCGACGACCGGATCTTTGCTGGTAAAGGGGATGACCTCGTTGATGGCGGTGATGGCAATGACTTGGTTTCTGGCGACAGAGGCAACGACACCGTACTTGGCGGAAGTGGCAGCGATACAGTCTTTGGCGGCCAAGGCAACGATATTGTCGACGGCGGCGACGGCAACGACACTGTATACGGCGGTAAAGACAACGATACTGTCAATGGTGGCGGTGGCAATGACTTTATCTCTGGCGACAGAGGCAGCGATGTCCTGATCGGCGGTGCTGGTAGCGATACGTTCTACTTCTTCTCCAGCGGTGGCGATTATGGCGTAGACACGATCACTGACTTTGCCCCAGGCGAAGATAAGATCCGCTTGAAGCAGGGCGGTGTGTTCGCTGGTTTGGGTAGCAGCTTCGAGGCAAGTGAGTTTGTCGTCGTTTCTAATTTCAACGCAGCTACTCCAGGAGCAACCACGACCAACAAGTTGGTCTACGACCCAACAAGCGGTGCGTTGTACTTCAACGGCGCCAGCGGAGTGCTAACTATTGCTCAGTTGCAGCCTGGCCTGACAATTACCTCGAACAACTTCGAGTTGTTCTAAAACAACTGGCTGTTGTGGGGCGGCATCGGATAAGATTCGGGGCTGTTCTCACAAAGCCGGTAGTTTTAAAGGATTTCAACCTCACTCCGCTGGTGGCAGAGTGAGGTTGAAATCTTAAATGCAGGAAATGAAGCAGGGGCAGTTAAAAAAAAGTCGATCGACAGTTATTGATAAAATTAATCGATCGCCCGCTCGGGCAAAATATAAATACAAAGTTTTTAAATTACAATTTCTAGGTTTTACTGAAGCGGTAAAGAAACCGCAACTGCTGGCTAGCAATGAGCACTGAAGAATATATCCGGCAAGCCAAAATTTATTTGAACCGGGGGAAGTTAACTGAGGCGATCGAGTTTTGCAAAAAGGCGATCGAACTTCAACCGTTTTCGCCCTCGGCTTACACGACTTTAGGCGAAATTCTCGACGCTCAAGGCGATCCGACGGCGGCAAGAGACGCTTTTGTGCAAGCTTTGGAGATTTCGCCCCAGTTTTTTCTGGCTCATGCTTATTTGGGTCAACTTTACAGCGACTATGCGTGGCTGGATGAGGCGGTTTTTCACTACCGACAAGCTCTGGATTTGAAACCAGATTGGGCTGAAGTTCATTATAACTTGGGAAATGTTTTTCACAAGCAGGGTAATTTGTTGGGGGCGATCAACTGTTACCGCAATGCGATCGCCCAAAAACCGGATTATCTCGATGCTTTATACAATCTGGCTGTGGTTTTAGATGAAAATAGTCAGCTCGCAGCGGCAATGGATACCTACCGACAGGTGATTGCCGTGGCGCCGGATTACGTGGAAGCTTACAGCAATCTGGGTGTGATTTTGCTCAAGGACGATCGGGCTGCTGAGGCGATCGAAGTTTACCAGCGGGCGATGGAGATTAAGCCCGATTGGGCGACGCTGCACAATAATTTGGGTCAAGCCTTGCTGAACAAAAGTCCGGAAAGGGCGATCGCATCTTACCTCACAGCTATTGAGTTGGAGCCGGACATGGTTTTGGCTCACTACAATCTGGGGAAAGCGTGGCAATTACAGGGGGAACATTCGGCGGCGCTTGCTTGTTTCGATCGGGCGATCGAGATCAATTCTGACTATATTTCGGGCTATACAGACGCCGGGTTTTCTTTGATGGTTTTGGGCAAAATTGCTGAAGCCATGCCTTATTTTGAGCGGGCAATAGCTCTGAAGCCTGATTTTGTTGAAGCTTACTGCCGCTTAGGAGACAGGCGCAGAGTTGCGGCGGTAGAAGATGATGAATTCTCAAGGGCGATCGCTGCGTGCGATCGATTTCTCACAGCATTGATGGGAAGGAAGAAGGAAGAAGGAAGAGGGAAGAAGGAAGAAAAAGAAACTATTCCCAATGCCCAATGCCCAATGCCCAATGCCCAATTACCAATTGCTGAAATTTGCGATAATTTAGCCGAAATTTACTTGCATTTGGGAAATGCTTTAACAGAGTACGGCGGACACGAATCTGCCACCACTTATTATCAAAAAGCTTTGCAAATTCAGCCCAAAAATGCAGAGCTTTACTGGCGGGTGGGAAATTCCTTAGCCCAGCAACAGCGCTTGGGCGCAGCAATTGCAGTTTACCGCATGGCTTTGACGATTCAACCTGCTTTACCGCAGGTTTATTTTGAGTTGGCAAAACTGCTGGAAAAACAGGGGCGCTGGGAACGGGCGATTGATTATTATCAAAAAGTTTTAGAGCTGCAATTGCACGGGTATGGGGAGCAGAAAGAATGGAAAAAAAAGAGTTTTATCTTGCCAGATAACACTTCTATAAAACCTCCTTACGGTATTTATTTATCGAGTTGGGATTGGCTAGTTAATGCTAAGTTGGATGCTGATAATTATGTGGAAATATTTTGGAAATCGGCACCAGAAGCAAGTGCAGAAAATATTCCGAATTCCCAATTTGCGATCGCTAATTCCAAATTGGCTAATTCCGATTGTGCCGGGTTAACTTGCGGGCTGTGTTTGCAGCGACTTTCTAAGTGGTTCGATCCGGTGCATTTGGGTTGGGGAGTTTGCCGTTTGTCCAACTCGCAACCGATACCTGTGGAGGCGCCCCAGACTTTTGTGGCTGCAATTCCCAACGGGCGAGTTTGGATTGTTCCACAGGAAAATTATTGGCTGATTTGTAAGGCGATCGCTGTAATTACTCCTGACAATTATTTATTGGCTGATGTGTCGAGAGATTATCCGGGGTTTTTGCCGGGATGCGAAAAGCATGATGTTAGAAAACACAGCGTTTTTCAGTTAGAATCCTTTCCAGGTTTAAAGCAAATTGACGGCAGCGTGGCGGTGCTTTCTGGTTTGTCGGGAAATGTCTATTTTCACTGGATGGTTGATGTTTTGCCGAGGATAGAATTGCTGCGGCATAGCGGTAGGAATTTGGCGGAAATTGATTGGTTTTTGGTGAATAGTTGTCAGCACCAATTTCAGCGGGAAAGTTTGAGAATTCTGGGCATTCCCGAAGAAAAAGTCTTGGAGAGCGATCGCTTGCCTCACATTCAAGCAACCGAGTTAATTGTGCCGTCTTTTGCGGGATATTTGGGCTGGCCTTCTGGGTGGGCGATGGATTTTTTGAGGCGCGAGTTTCTCAAGGGAATTATACCTAGTTCCAGCTATCCAAAACGCATTTACATCAGCCGCAGCAAAGCAAGATACCGACGAGTTTTGAACGAGAAAGATGTGGTTGAGGTTTTGGAGAACTTTGGCTTTGTTTCTATTCTACCTGAGTCGATGTCTTTGGCAGAGCAAATTGCTCATTTTTACCACGCTGAGGTAATAGTTGCCGCCCACGGCAGCGGCTTGACAAATACGATTTTTTGTCGCCCGGGAACTAAAGTAATTGAGTTGGTGTCGCCTCACTATATCAGCCATTATTACTGGGGAATCAGTCAATATTTGCAGTTGGAACATTACTTTTTAACGGGGGAGGCTTTTGAATGCTATCCTATTAGACAGTTGATGTATCAGAATTCGCTGACTGAGGATATTTTAGTGAACTTGAGTTCGCTGAAAAGGATGGTTGAGGTGGTGGGTTTGAGTTAGTTGGTGTCTGGAGCAAGTTTAATTATGCCCTCGATTGAGAAGATGGAAAAGGCAGCGGTTGATTTGAGTCGGCAAGCAGAAGTTTATTTAGCGGAAGGAAAGTTGAATGAGGCAGTTGCTGCTTGCGAGTCAGCGTTGAAAATTGAACCGAATTTGGCGGCAGCTTGTCAGACGCTGGCAAAGGTGATGCAGGTTCGAGGTGAAATCGAGCAAGCTAAGCAGTGGTATGAAGCGGCAATCGATCGCAATCCAAATTTGCCGGAAGTTTATGCTAATCTCGGCATTTTGTATTCTCAAGAAAAACAGTGGGAAAAGGCGATCGCCAATTGTGAAAAAGCAATTTCGCTAGCGCCTAATTTTGCTGCTGTTTATCGGCAGTTGGCGAGAATTTGGACGCAGTTAGAGAAGCGAGAAGAGGCGGCAGACTGTTGGTATCAAGCTTTTAATATCGAGCCGAATTGGGCGACGGCTGAGGAGCACGTGACTCTGGGAAATAGTTTGGTTGAATTGGGAAAGTTCGATCGCGCTATTGAATGTTATTCGTGGGCAATTAAGTTAAACCCGAAGCTGGCAACAGCTTATCACAATTTGGGGGAAATGCTGATTTGCCAGAAGCGGTGGGATGAGGCGATCGCCAATTACCGACAAGCGATTGCCATCAATCCAAATTCCTTTGAATCTTACCACAGTTTGGGTAAAACTTGGGCGGAGCGAGGAGAATTAGATCGGGCGATCGCCTGTTACAACAAAAGCCTCGAACTAAATCCCAAATACGCTCGTGCTTACGTGGGTTTAGGTAATGTTTTCGCGCAAAAACAGGACTTTGATGCAGCCATTAAATGTTACCGTCAGACTCTGGAAATTAATGATAATTCCTACTGGGCATACAATTGCTTAGGGGACGCTTTGGCTCAAAAACAACTGTGGCCCGAAGCTATTAGTTGCTACCGCAAAGCTATTGCAATAAATCCCAATATTCCGTGGTTTTATGTCAATTTGGGAGTTGCCTTAACCTGCGAAAAATCCTGGGATCAAGCTGTGGCTGCTTACCTGCACGCGGTTCAGATTGAGCCGAATTTGACGGGAATCAATCAGCGGTTGGGATATGTTTTGCGGAAGCGGAGCGAATCGGGTTTAGACAGCACAATCGCAACTTATTGTCAAGGTATCGAGGTACTTGCAAGCGGGAAAATTTACCACAAATTGCTGGGAATTGAGTTAGATGGAGCAGAGTTTTATATAAATTTAGGCAATAGCTTAGCGAAACAGAAGCAGTTGGAAGGTGCGATCGTATTTTATAGTATGGCACTGCAAATTGAACCCAATGCTGCGGAAGTTGTCGCAAAACTTGCGGAAATTCGCACGAAACAACAGGAGTTGTACGCCCAAATTGCTGCTTACCGTCACCAAATAGAAATCGAGCCGGCCAATTCTAAGCCTTACAACGATTTAGGAAATATTTTACCGCAATTAGGCGAATTAGAAGAAGCAATTATTTGTCACCAAAAAGCGGGCGAATTGAGGGGTTGGCCTGAGTGTGCGGCGAAAGATTATCAATTTACCCAAGATTGGTTTACCCACAATATTCCTATTTGGAAACGGCATTTGCAGGAATTTACCGGAATTGCGGATTTTCAAGTGGTGGAAATCGGCAGTTTTCAGGGAATGTCGGCTTGCTGGCTGCTGGATAATATTTTAACTCATCCGACGGCAAAGATTACTTGTATTGATTTGTATTTTCAACAACATTTTAAGGGCAATATTGTTAAAACGGGAGCAGCAGAGCGGGTAATTGAATTAGAAGGTTACTCTCAAGATTTGTTGGTGAATTTGGCTTCGGAATATTACGATGTTGCTTACATTGACGGCTGTCATAAACCTACCAGTGCTCTGCAAGATGCGATTTTATCTTGGAGGTTGGTGAAAGTTGGGGGATTGATGATTTTTGACGATTACGAGTTTACGTTTCCCGACAGCCCGGAGCAAGATACTAAAATTGGGATAGATGTTTTTTTGGAGATGTTTGAAAGTCAGTTAGAAGTAGTACACAAAGGCTATCAACTTATTGTCAAAAAAATCGGCAATCAAAGTTTGGGCGAAGAGCAAACTCTGGTGTCTCTAGGTTGGGAAAAGTTGGGGGATATTGCAGCAAATGCCGGTTATTTGGATGAGGCGACCGCCCGGTATCAAACAGCTATTAAAATTAAGTCTGGCAACTACTTAACTTACCACAAGTTGGGTAAATCTCTGCAAAAAAAAGAACTATTTGACGAAGCTAGGGCAGCTTACGAACGAGCGATCGCACTAAACCCTAATTTTAGTTGGTCTTACCACTTTTTGGGGGAAACTTGGCAGGCGATTGAGGAACACGGCGAAGCCGCTGCTGCTTACCGCAAAGCTATTGAGTTAAATCCCGATTTTTGTTGGACTTACAACAATTTAGGCGATGTGCTGATGGAGCTTTCTGAGTGCGAGGAAGCTGCTGTTGCTTACCGCAAGTTAGTTGAACTCAATCCCGATTTTTGTTGGTCTTACGAGAGATTAGGTAGGGCTTTAGTTGCACTGGAAAATTGGGAGGAGGCGACGGCGGCTTACCGCAAAGCTATTGAATTAAATCCCGATGATTGTTGGCTGTACAATAGTTTGGGGGAACTTCTGGAATTACAAGAAAATTGGCCCGAAGCAGCAGGGGCTTTTGATCGTGCTATTGAGCGAGAATCTGATCATAGTTGGCTGTACAAAAAGTTGGGTGATGCACTGCGGAAGCAAGGAGAATTGGAAAGGGCGATCGCCATTTATGAAAAAGGCATCAATCTCGATCCAAAATCCTGTTGGTGTTACGAAGGATTGGGTTTGACTTTAATTGCCAAACAGCAGTGGGAACCTGCAATCACTAATTTAGTTCAAGCCCTGCAAATTAAACCCGATTTGTTTGAAGCTTACGATAATATAGGTTATGCTCTCGAACAACAAGGAGAAGGCGATGAGAGCGATCGGGCAAAATGCAGTAATCAAAATTTACCCTTAGGTATTCTCAAAAAATACTGTGGGTTTACAGAAGATTTGACCGTTGCACCAGAATCAAATCCTAACCTCACCTGCATTGACATCCATCCTGCGAGTCAAATCAATTTATCTGAGTCCAAAACAATCGACAGCAGCCGCAGATTTTGGGAACATCAAAGTCATTCCAGAAAAGCTTTTGTTGCCGTATTGCCAAACGGACGAGCTTGGGCAGATGTTGTGACTACCGCCGTCATTACTTCAGACAATAAGCTTGTTGCTGACATTTCAATGGGTTGTGCTGAATTGGTAATCACTTCCGACAAATTGCCTCCCGCTGAACACGTCGATGGAAATGTGGCTTTTTTATCTGCTCGCTGGGGTGGAGCTGCTTATTTTCATTGGATGTTTGATGTGATTACGCGATTTGACCTTTTGCAGCGGAGCGGATTGATAGAAACTATAGATAAGTTTGTTGTCAATGCCAGCGATTCTTTCTATCAAGCAGAAACTTTAAATAGTTTAGGAATTCCTCAAGATAAACTTTTAGAAAGTCGCTGTAATTTACACATTACCGCCGATAAATTAATAGTGCCGTCAATATCTTATGACGGCTCTGGGGCGGTTTCTAAATGGAAGTGTGAATATCTCAAACAGACATTTTTAAAGGAACAACAGCCCCTAAATACAGACTATTCAGAGCGAATTTATATCAGTCGCCAACAAGCATCATATCGGCAAATCGTCAACGATGAAGAGGTAATTAAATACTTAGAAAAATTGGGGTTTCGCAGTGTCAAGCTGGAAACGATGTCGATAGCGGAACAAGCATCGTGTTTGGCTGCTGCTAAAGTAGTTGTCGCACCCCACGGAGGGGGGTTGACAAATCTAGTTTTTTGCAGCCCGGGAACTAAGGTGATTGAGATTTTTTCTCCCCTTTACGTCCCGCATTGTTATTGGATGATTAGCAATTTGTGCGGTTTGGAACATTACTATTTAATTGGTGATTTGGTTGATGATGGAGCTCCGACCAAACCTTTACATAAAGATATGCAGTTGGATTTGAACTCGCTGGAAAAATTACTGGCTATGGCAGGAGTTTTGCATGGATAATGACTACCACGATTTGGGAAATTCCCTGCAACAATGCGGTCGGTTTGATGAGGCTGTTGCTGCTTACAAAAAAGCTATTGAATTAAATCCAGACTTTTCTTGGTCTTATCACAGTTTGGGTGATGTTTTGCTGAAACTTGGAAAATGGGAGGAAGCTGTCGCTGCTTACAAAAAAGCTGTTGAATTAAATCCAAATTTTTCCTGGTCTTATCACAATTTGGGCGATGCTTTGCTGAAACTTCGGCAATGGGAAGAAGCTGCCGCTGCTTACCGCTGCGAGATTGCACTCAACTCTGATTTTGCTTGGTCTTTTTGCAATTTAGGCGACGCTTTAACTAAACTAAAACTGTGGGATGAAGCTATCGCTACGTATTTAAAAGCTATTGAAATTGATGGAGATTTGCCGGGAATTTACGAGAAGTTGGGAGACGCTCTCGGACAAACAGAGTCTGATTTAAACTTAGTGTTAGAAAAATCTCCATTGCAAATTACACCGGAAAATTGGGAGTTTTATTTGCAGTTAGGAAAGAATTTAGCAAAGTACGATCGCCCAAAAAACGCAATTATTTTTTACCAAACTCTCTTGACATCCATGCCGAGTGGTGGTAATTTATCAACGGAAGTAGAGGAGTTGTTGCAGCAGCAAGAAAAGTGCGTAAGCGTTGCCCTCGAAGAGGATCGCGCATTAGCCTCATCTCGCGCAACTGTCGCCCAAAAACCAGATGATTGCTGGTCTTATTACAATTTAGGTGCTGTTTTGAGCCAGCAAAAATATTGGGAGGAAGCGGCGGCGGCATTTTTCCAAGCAATAGAAATAAATCCCGATATTCCTTGGTGGTTTTATTACAATTTGTGGGAAGTTTTGGTTAGGCAAAACAAGCTGGATGAAGTTGAGAACTTGTGCCGCGAAGTTGTTGCAGCTAAACCGGAGGCTTTTTGGCCTTATCTGAATTTGGGGGAAGCTTTGACCAGGCAAGGTAAAATTCCCGAGGCGATTGATTTTTATCGAACTGTCAGTTTTAAACAAAGTTTGGCATTTCTTATCAGTAAGAGAACAGGCAAGATGCCTGTTCCACAAGCAGAGACAGGCAAGATGCCTGTGCCACAAGCAGAGACAGGCAAGATGCCTGTTCCACAAAATTGGAACTTAAAACCAGTCAAAGTTCCTAACTTTATAATTATTGGTTCTCAGCGGTGCGGCACGACTTCTCTGT
This sequence comes from Microcoleus sp. T3_A4, assembly GCF_036700465.1. Lineage (NCBI taxonomy): Bacteria > Bacillati > Cyanobacteriota > Cyanophyceae > Oscillatoriales > Microcoleaceae > Microcoleus > Microcoleus sp. T3_A4. The sequence goes on from NZ_JAUBOY010000032.1 coordinate 83,467, forward strand.
ATACTTATTTAGCTCAACACCCGCAAATTTTGACTCCGATTAAAAAGGAGATGGATTTTTTCTCGTGGCACTTTGACAGAGGGATTGATTGGTATTTGGCTCATTTTCCGCCCATGCCTCGGGGAGAGCAATTTGTAACTGGTGAAGCAAGCCCCAGCTATTTTGACTATCGGGAAGCACCGGAACGTCTTTACAGCCTGTTTCCAGAGGCTAAACTGATTGTACTGTTACGAAATCCGGTCGATCGGGCGATTTCTCAATTTTACCGCTTGACTGACTTAAACTGGGAAGCGCGATCGCTCGATCGAGTAATTAGCGATGAAATTGAACGGTTGAATCAAAATCCAGAATACATCATCGGCGAGGAACCGGGGAATTATTTAGCTCGCGGTAGGTACATAGAATTTATTAAAAACTGGCTGGCTTTCTTTCCTAGAGAACAGTTGTTAATTTTGAAAAGTGAAGATTTTTATGCAGGTGCGGCGGCTATAGTCCAGCAAGTTTTAGCATTTTTAGATTTGCCGGAATATCAATTGTCTGAATACCAAAATGCTAATCCTGGTTCTTATCAGCGGGTAAATGAATCGGTTCGCGACAGGTTGAGCGATTATTTCCGACCTTACAATCAGGAATTAGAGGAATATTTGGGGCGGAGATGGGATTGGAAATAAGATATGACTTACGGTTCAAACCGCGCCTATATAAACTTGCACGTGCCTCCGCAGGTTGAATAAAAGGCGATTAAACTTGGCTTGTTCTCTTCAGTCTGCGGAGGCAGACATCGTTTGTGTAGACGCGGTTTCAACCGCCGTCTGCTAAGATTAGAACAACTTGTAAGGAGGTAATACCGATGCTGACGAGCGAGCTAGATACATTACTTAAAGAACAAGCACTCCAACGCCAAGATCCTGAAGATCGCTACCTTACCGATAGCGCCAACTGGGAACAATACGAGACACTGCTGAATCGGATTGGAGATGCGGCAGGATATCGAGTTACTTATTTAGATGGAGTTTTGGAAATTATGTCGCCTTCTCGCCGCCATGAAAGTAGAAAAACTCGCATTGGAGATCTGCTGCTTATTTATTTTGTAGAAGCTGACATCGAATATTTCCCTTTTGGGTCTACAACTCTGCGACAAGAGGAAAAACGTGGCGGTACGGAACCGGATGAAGCTTACTGTATTGGCACAGATAAAGAATTTCCCGATTTGGTAATTGAAGTGATTGTTACCAGTGGCAGCATCAATAAACTAGAACTGTATAGAAGATTGAATGTGCGAGAGGTTTGGTTCTGGCGAAATGACCGATTTTCTATCTACCATTTGCGAGAAGAAATTCCGGTTGAATTCGTGTCCAACTGCGGTTATGAATTAATCACACAAAGCGAATTGCTACCGGGAATTGATATCGATATGTTGACAGAATGTGTAAAAAATCCTCACCCGTTAGCAGCAGCAAAGGAATGGAGACAGAATTGCCGACCTACTTAAACAGCAAGTTTTAAATCTGCTAGCTGTCGCCAAGACAATGAACTGAGTTCGCGCGCGCCGCGAGATTGATTCGGACTATGATTCAAACCGTCGCAAAGACAAGGAACTGAGCTCGCTCGCGCGCGCGCCCAAGTCGGAGAAAAAAACTCGCCTCCCCTTGACAACTCATACTCGTTATGAGTACGCTATAATAAGCAAAGGAATTGAACCCAAGTACCCAAAAATTTAAAATCATGCTGACGAACCAAGAAGGTCAAAGAGTACCCAAAGTCACCTTTCGCACTCGCAAAGACAACGAGTGGGTCGATGTCACCACCGATGATATATTTGCAGGCAAAACCGTAGTAGTGTTCTCGCTGCCAGGAGCTTTTACTCCCACTTGTTCGTCAACGCACCTCCCCGGTTACAACGAATTGGCGAAAGTTTTCAAAGAAAACGGCGTAGATGAAATCGTTTGTATTTCCGTCAACGACACCTTTGTGATGAATGAGTGGGCAAAAGACCAAGAATCAGACAATGTGACGTTAATTCCCGATGGTAACGGCGAATTTACTCAAGGCATGGGAATGCTGGTAGACAAAACAGATTTAGGCTTTGGGAAGCGGTCTTGGCGTTATTCGATGCTGGTAAAAGATGGCGTGGTTGAAAAAATGTTTATTGAGCCAGAGGAACCGGGCGACCCTTTCAAAGTGTCCGATGCCGAGACGATGCTCAACTACATCAACTCCGCAGCAACCAAGCCGAAGCTAGTGTCGCTGTTTACAAAAATGGGCTGTCCCTTCTGCGCTAAGGCTAAGGGAATGCTGAGTCAAAAGGGCTTGGATTATGAAGAAATCGTCTTGGGCCGGGATATCACAACCCGATCGCTCCGGGCTGTGACTGGGGCTACAACAGTGCCGCAAGTATTTATCGACGGCAAGTTGATCGGTGGTTCCGAAGCCCTAGAGTCTTATTTGTCAGTTGCTTAGTTAAACAACAATAACTTAGCCTGCGGGTGCACAGTGCACACCTTCGTTGTAGGGTGCGTACTGTGCGCCTTTGCCGTATTTGGGGGTATTTAGCCCGATCGAGCTTCTGAGTCAAAAGTTCGATCGGTCTATTGATCCATTCTCGTGCAACAATTACTGGGGAAGTAATATTAAAAACGCAACAAATGGGAGTGACCGATCGTGGATTTGAGTTTAGTATCGTCAAATATCTTAAATCCCCCAATATTAGCTTTTTTCATGGGAATGCTGGCCATTTTTCTCAAATCTGATTTAGAAATTCCAGCGCCCATCCCTAAACTGTTTTCGCTGTACCTGCTGTTTGCGATCGGATTTAAAGGTGGCGTCGAACTGTCCAAAAGCGGAATTGACCAGCAAATCGCCCTGACAATTTTGGCAGCGATGCTGATGTCAATGCTAGTACCAGTTTATACTTTTTTCATACTGAGAATCAAACTCGACTCCTACAATGCTGCCGCGATCGCAGCCACCTACGGTTCCATCAGCGCCGTCACATTTATCACCGCAACCTCCTTCCTCACAGCACAGGGGATCGACTTTGACGGTTACATGGTAGCCGCGCTAGCATTAATGGAATCCCCAGCAATTATAGTCGGTCTGATTCTAGTCAGTGTATTTGGTGGGGAAGAAGGAAAACGCGAAATAGTTTGGCCCGAAGTGTTGCAAGAAGCATTCCTAAACAGTTCAGTTTTTCTGCTGATTGGCAGCCTAATTATGGGCGTACTGACAGGAGAACATGGTTGGGAAGTTATGAGTCCGTTTACTCAAGACTTGTTTTACGGAGTTCTGACTTTTTTCTTGCTAGACATGGGGCTGGTTGCTGCTAGCAGAATTAAAGATTTGCAAGAAGCAGGAATTTTTCTGATCGGCTTTGCAATCCTAATTCCCATAGTCAACGCAGTAATTGCTTTGGTAATAGCCAAATTAATCGGAATGCCGCAGGGAGATACTTTGCTGTTTGCCGTATTGTGCGCGAGTGCTTCTTATATAGCAGTACCAGCAGCCATGCGCCTAACTGTGCCCGAAGCTAATCCAAGTCTTTACATTTCAACGGCCTTAGCAGTGACATTTCCATTTAATATCATTGTAGGCATTCCCCTGTATCTATACGGAATCAATATGTTTTGGAGGTGAGATGATGGAGTCAGTCAAAAGAGTAGAAATCATAGCCCACTCAGTAGAACTCGGCAAGATTTTAGACGGTTTAGATAAAGCTGGCGTACCCGGCTATTCGGTGATTCGTGATGTCGCTGGAAAAAGCACTAGGGATCACGTTTCCCGTGATTCATCAATGACGGCGCTGGATAACATTTATGTGCTTGCTTTTTGTTCACCAGCTCAAGTTTCAGCAGTTGCAGAAAACATTAGACCAGTGCTCAATAAATTTGGTGGGTCGTGTTTTATTTCCGATGCGGTGGAATTGCTAATTACTAGGTGCGTGGGGTAGTCATTAGTGATTGGTGATTATACCAATTCGGAAAAGTAGAGCTACACAAAGATTGTACGCCATATGTTTAGGGACACGGCATTGCCGTGTTCTTGCGCGTATCTGGCACTTTAATCCTAGGCTTAGGGTTCCGATAGCCACCACGGGTGAGAATGCTCATACGTTTTAGATTTTCCCTAAGTTTTTTGTTATTACTTTAGCCTGATTTTAAAAAGGCGATTTGGAAAATATTTTCTGTCTATTATAGCACTTTTACAATTTGACATAAATCAGCCATTAGCCATTAGTCAGCGGTTATTTCAGGATGAATTGCCCTTCCCAGCCGGGGCAGAATTCAGAATTCTTAAGAGATAGAAAAGAATCAGTTGCCAAAATCCGTTAGCGTGGTAAATTCTAAGCCACAACAGGCGATCCTCTGCGAGGGCTTCGCTAACGCCCGATCGACTAACGATATTTTCAATAGGAGTTTAAACATGGCTGCATTAAAAGTTGGCATCAACGGATTTGGTCGCATCGGACGGCTAGTCATGCGTGCCGGCATCAAAAACCCCAACATCCAATTTGTCGGCATTAACGACTTAGTTTCGCCAGAAAACCTGGCTTATCTTTTCAAATACGACTCCACCCACGGCATTTACGACGGCGAAGTTGAAAGCAAACCAGACGGGATTGTCGTTGACGGAAATTTTATCCCCTGTACAGCGATTAGAAATCCTGCCGAATTGCCCTGGGGTAAATCCGGCGCAGATTATGTTGTAGAATCTACCGGATTGTTTACAGATTTTGAAGGCGCATCAAAACACTTGACGGCGGGAGCAAAACGAGTAATACTTTCAGCACCGACAAAAGACCCGGAAAAAGTTCCAACTTTTCTAGTAGGCGTCAACCACCACAAATTTGACCCGGCAAAAGATACGGTTGTTTCTAATGCTAGCTGTACGACGAATTGTTTAGCACCAATTGCCAAAGTTATCAACGATAACTTCGGATTGGAAGAAGGTTTAATGACGACAGTTCACGCAATGACAGCTACTCAACCCACTGTAGACGGCCCAAGCCAAAAAGATTGGCGGGGAGGACGCGGTGCGGCTCAAAATATTATTCCATCTTCGACCGGTGCAGCGAAAGCTGTTACTTTGGTGTTGCCAGAATTGAAAGGAAAATTGACTGGAATGGCTTTGCGCGTGCCAACTCCCGACGTGTCTGTAGTTGACCTTACATTCAAAACGGCAAAGGAAACTAGCTATAAAGAAATTTGCGAGGCAATGAAAAAAGCTTCGGAGGGCGAACTCAAAAACATTCTTGGATATACTGAGGATGCAGTGGTTTCGACAGATTTTCAGGGCGACGCGCGATCGAGCATTTTCGATGCAGGTGCGGGAATTGAACTTAATTCTAAGTTTTTCAAAGTTGTTTCCTGGTACGACAACGAGTGGGGTTATTCTAGCCGGGTGATTGACTTAATGCTGTCGATGGCCGAGAAAGACGGAATTTTGAATAATTAATTTTTTTGGGGGTGGCATTTTGGGCGGGCTCGCGTATCCACCCCACAAACAAATTCCTATGATTTTTTGTGGAACGGGCAAGATGCCCGTTCCTGATAATGTTATCTAATGTGAGTTAAACTTTTTTTATTTCCGATTCGATCGCGCTCATGTCTGAATTACCACCGCTGAATAACGAAACTATTTGGGCTATTCTCAACGAAGAAATCGACGATGCTGCTGTTAATCAGCTAGTTTGGCAGTATCTGGGCTACCGCTGGGATGCCGAGACTGGCAAGTGGAACAGTGCAGGTGTTGCACCCGAGTGGCGCCAAGAGTACGCGGAACCGCCCGATTTTATCGATTCTAGGCCGGCGACAGTGAAATTGACTCGATCGACTCCTCCAGAAAACAAGCAGTTGCTGAAGGAAAAATTGGGCTTTAAAGGCTATAAAATTGGGGAATTCGGGCCCAGACAGACTCGCCGGGCGACGATGGCTAATTGGTTGATGGGTTTTATGGAATCTGGGGTGTAAAAGGAATTTTGGATGGCTGTGCGGTTGTTGCCACCTTTAGTCTGTCTCCTCTGCGTCCTCTGCGGTTCATTAACAAAAATTAAGCCTGTTGAAAGTCAAAAAACACTAAAACCCGCCAATTCCAACCTCCTCACCCCCAACCCTGACCGAAAATTTGGGTGCAAGCCCAGTCCTTTTAGGACGGCTTTAATTAGACTTCTTGAACAAGCGTTCCTACGTTCGCTCATGGTTTTGATATAATCAGGTAGGAGGATAGAGCAAATGTTTCATTTAGTCTACGAATTCAAACTCAAACCAACGGCAGGACAAATAGCAATCTTTGAAGATTGGCTAGAACAATGCCGTCGCGTATACAACTACGCATTGGCAGAGCGTAAACATTGGTTTGAGTCTCGTAGTTGTCGAATTAACGCTTGCTCTATCCGATCTGAGTTCATCATTCGGACCGAAACAAAACGACCAACTTATGCAAGCCAGTGCAAAAGTTTAACTACGGCTAGGGCAAACATACCCACTTTGGCTGCCGTCCAAGTACACGTCCTACAGCAAACACTCAAAAGGCTTGAAAAAGCGTTTGTGAGTATGTGGGAAGAAAAACACGGTTTCCCCCGCTTTAAGAAAGCAGGAACAATGCGATCGTTTGTATTCCCGCAATTGGGGGTTAACCCTGTCCAAAATCAAGCGGTGAAGCTCCCTAAAATTGGTTTAGTTAAGTTTCATCAATCACCTCCTATCCCTGATGGTGCAACGATTAAGCAAGGATAGTCCGTAGGGTTAGCGGTTGGTACGTGATGTTAACCCTACAATGGGACGTTTCAGTACCCACTCTAATGCCCCACGGTGAAGGTATCGGAATTGATGTGGGACTAACTAATTTTCTAGCAACTTCTAACGGTCTTTTAGTCAAGCGCCAAAGATTTTTTAAAGACGCAGAACGCAAGCTTAAATTGCTGCAACAACGTGTCTGTCGTAAAAAACTAGGTTCTAACAATTGGCGTAAAGCTCAAAAGAAAGTCGCCAAACTGCATGAATACGTTGCTAACAGTCGGAAAGATTGGCATCGTAAATTATCTCATCAAATCTGCCAAAACGTGGGAATGATTTTCGTTGAGGATCTGAATCTGATTGGGCACTCTTGGGCGATGCTAGGGAAACACTGCTTAGACGCAAGCTGGGGTCAGTTCTTCACAATCAAGCGAGCAAACTTGTTTGAAATATGGCGTGTACTTTCAAAAGGTAAGCGCTCATAAAACGAGTCAAGTTTGCCCCAATTGTCTAGCAGAAACAGGAAAAAAACAGCTTGATGAGCGTACTCATTCATGCTCGAACTGTGGCTATACAACGGACAGAGATGTTGCAGCCACTCAAGTAGTTCTAATTAGAGGACTTGCAGCCGTAGGGCATACGGTCAAGATGCTTGCCTGCAAGTAAATTCATTGGAATCCCTGCGAATCAAGAATCCCCTCGCCTTTAGGCAGGGGTATGTCAAATCGGGCTGTTCCGTAAAGTATCCTAGAGTTGGCACAAAACAACTGTGAGGTAAGCTTTATGAAAACAACCACCATATCTCGCTTAACCAGCATTTCCCTCGCTACCCTAATGCTAGCAGGCGTTTCAGTAAATGCGATCGCCACACCAGCCACCACCGAACCCGCAACCCAACTCGCCCAAGCAACTGCCAAAAAGCGCCTCGTAGTCATGGACTTCGACTACGGCCCCACCAACAGCTATTACACTTCCTACAGGGGAGTCGGCGCCGCCAAAGGTATCAGCGAACTCTTGATCAACGAACTCGTCAACAACGGCACTTATACAGTAGTCGATCGTAGCAAACTCGAACAAGTGCTCAAACAGCAAAATCGCAGCGGCGCGATGGATGCCGGGACAGCAGCCGAAATTGGCAAACAATTAGGAGTTGACGCCGTACTCATCGGCACCATTACCAAGTTTAATATCGACAAACAATCCGGCGGTGGCAGTTTCATGGGAATCGGCGCGGGTTCACAAAAAACCAAAGCTACCGTTCAAATAGATGTGCGGTTAATCGGTACAGCTTCGGGAGATATTCTTGCCACAGCCAAAGCGGTAGGAGAAGCAGATCAAAGCGATTCTAATATTTCTGTCAGAGGTATCAGCAGCAATTCTGGCAGCAGCAATGAAGACTCACTTTTGAGCGCGGCAGTTGACAAAGCCGTATCCCAAATGGTGACTAAACTGGCAGAAGTATCTAACAAATTAGGTTAGCAATTTTGAAGCCTTGTTAGATTTGAGATTGGTAATTTAATAATTTCCCATCTCAAATCTAAAATTATGCCAGCTACTTGACCACCGATGGTATCAGTTATATCATGTCCGATCGATTAACCATAATATCCCGGTCGGGGCGGGTTTTTGGGATTGTTAATTATTGCCAGGTACTGCTGGCTCACCGGCCCCTACAAAAATCGCGATCGCTCGACCGGACATGATATTAATCTTAGTTTTGTTTAGCAATCTGCATTTTTCTTTCTACTAAACTCTATCAATTTAGATAAATATAGTAATTTCAAATAAATGTGAGACAAATGCAAGATGATGTAAAATTAAGAAAAATTGTTAACTCGGAGCCGAAA
>NZ_JAUBOY010000033.1:0-86961 GCF_036700465.1 Microcoleus sp. T3_A4
TGAGATTGCACTCACTTTTTTCACTTCTCTATTTTATTGCGATCGCATTCCTCTTTAAAAACTGTCCGGAGTATTGACAAATCTCAATGTGCTTGTTTGGTACTTGATCTGCAAGAATCTTTAAACTTTATTAAGTATTTAAGTAAACTCCTGAAAAAATTAACGACAAAACTGCTGAATCTACTCGGTGTGATAGTAGAGGATAGCTTGGACAGAGAAGAGACGATTATTTTTGCGGTTAGAGTAATAAAGAAAACAGCACTTGCCCCACGATGTAGCTCAAGCAATTATTATCTTTATGACAATAAGATAGTGCTGCATACTCAGGACTACGCCAATTTTTACAGGACACAATGGCTGTACTTGCTTGAAAGTACCGATTTTTGTTAATATTGTTAAAACTTAACTAAATTCCTATGAAATCAACTACTAGGGCGCTGAAAGAATGGAATGTAGCAGTTAATGCTTTGGAACAAGGTCAAACGATTGTGCTGTTGCGGAAGGGGGGAATTCGCGAGCAAGCAGGACAGTTCAATGTCACTGACAAACAGGTTTTGCTGTATCCAACTTTTGAACACCAACAGCCGGGTTTATTAAAGCCGGAGTTTGCACATCAAGTCAAGACTGTCAAATCTGGTTGGCATCCTGAAGTGATTAGAATTGGTAGTTGGGCGGAGATTACTGATGTTTTTTTGGTAGCTTGGGAACCGGCAATTACTGCGCTATTTCCCTACCATATTTGGAATGAAAATTTTGTCAGCGATCGCCTAAAATGGAAACAAGCTCAGCCAATTTATATTTTATTGCTGCGGGCTTATCGCCTTGCAGAAAGCCGCGAAATTCCCTACATTCCTGAATACGGCGGTTGCCGTTCTTGGATCGATTTGGCTGATGCTATTTCGCTGGAGGGAAGCCAAGCTGTTTTGAGCGATCGCGAATACGTTGAACGCTCAAATGAAATCCGCAATCTGATAGCAAATCCTGCGAATGCTTCTGGTTAGCAGATAGTGACAACGCTGACAGATGGCACTCAGGATTTTAGTCCTCATTAATAGTTTTTAAGGTACTTTTCGAGAGGCGCGCTTCTACAAAACCCAGCCCAAAATCCGCAGCTAAGGCCATTAAAGCGGCCGGAATTGCCCCAGCCAAAAGTAACTGATTGTTGACGGTAGCAACGCCACGAAAAATAAACACCCCCAAGCCACCCGCGCCAATTGCAGCGGCAATTGTAGCAAGTCCGATCGCAATTACAGCAGCAACTCGCACCCCCGCCAGAATCACGCCCAGTGCCAGGGGAATTTCCACTTGCCATAACAGTTGCATATCAGTCATCCCCATGCCTCTTCCTGCTTCCGTAATCGCTGGATCGACGCCGACAATACCAGTATAAGTATTGCGGATAATGGGCAGTAAAGAATACAGAGTGAGGGCGATAATTGCCGTGCGATCGCCTATTCCACCCAATACCGGCACCGGGATTAGCAAGCCAAACAAAGCCAAACTGGGAATTGTTTGCATAATATTAGCAAAACCCAAAATTGGCTTTTTCAATTTGGGTTTTCGGGTGACTAAAATTCCTAGGGGCATCCCTACAATAATAGCGATAAAAATTGCCACAGTTACTAAATATAAGTGTTCACTGGCGCGCTTAATTATCTCAGCGCCATACCGATTGATAAATTGCATCATGTGGAAATTAGTAATTAGGAATTCAGAATAGTAAATTTTCCTATAATCCAGTATCTCGTAGGAGTCGGTTCACCAATATCTTTAATTTGCCGCCATCAGCTTCAAAAACCGACCGATAGCCATAAACGAATGATGCGATCGCACATCATATTATTACCCAGTCCCGGGTAATTGCAAACATTCAATAAATGCGCGAGCTTCGGGATGGTGAGATTTCAGAAAATCATCGGGGGATGCCAATTCAATCAACCGTCCATCTTGCATCAAACCTATTCTCGAAGCTAACAAAAAAGCTTCTTGAATGCCGTGAGTCACAAAAATCACAGTTTTGCCGAGTTGCTGCTGCAATTGACCGAATTCCCGCTGCAATTCCAGACGAGTAATCGGGTCTAAAGCACCAAACGGTTCATCCATTAACAATATCGGAGGGTCAGCCGCCAGTGCTCTAGCGACGCCTACCCGCTGTCGCTGTCCCCCGGATAACTGATGGGGATAGCGTTTGGCGAAGTGCTGGGGGTCGAGGTTGACTAATTCTAACAGTTGCCGGACGCGAGATTGAATACGATCGCCCTCCCAACCTTCTAATTTTGGCACTAAACCGACGTTTTGCTCGACGGTAAAATGGGGAAACAAACCAATTTCTTGAATTACATAACCAATTTTTCGGCGCAGTTGAATGGGGTTCCACTGAGTTGTCGGTTTTCCCATGACCAGAACTTCGCCGCTGCTTGGCGTTAGTAAATTGTTAATCAATTTCATGGTAGTAGTTTTGCCACTCCCGCTGCGTCCCAGCAATACTAAAACTTCTCCTTGCAGCACTTTGAAATTTAGTTTGTCTACTAAATGCCTGCGGTTGAGACGATATGTAACGTCGAGGCATTCGACAGCAACTTCATGATTGAGAGGCATGATTAGTTCCGGTGATTTGGGTTTTCAGGAATTTTAGGACTTACAGACAAGGGGCTAGAAACCTGGTTTTTTGCTTAGATAATTTGCTGCTTAACCCAAAATTTGTCAGAGAAACCGGGTTCATGAGCGTAAGTCCTAAAATTAAAATCAGCGAGCATCGGGGGACAATTCCCAATTCTTAAATCTAAAATCTAAAATCTAAAATCTAAAATCTACTTGATTTTGCCATTCTAGCAGTAAGGCTCGACATTGGAGGCAAGTTAATTTTTTGAGCAAGTCGCGAATTCCGTCTGGGGTGAGAGGATATTCAGCACCGATCCTTTCGGGGTTTACTGTTGCTGTAGGGTGCAATTCTGCAACAAAACCGTAGAGTTTTTGATTGGAGAAGGAACTGTTTATTGCCCAGCCGACGGTGTTAATCGGTTCGATGCGGGCGATCGCACTTTCTGTCACGCCTAGTTCTTTCTTGAGTATAGCTGGAACTGCCGCTGCTGGCGTGGCTTCGGCTGGTACGCGACCGCCGGGAAAATCCAGGGTTGCTTCTGCCACGCCGGGGCGATACATCGGTGGGGGAAACAGCAATTTGTCAGCTTGAATGGTCAAGATTACAACTGAATCTGCTCTTTCTACTCGCCAATATTCTACTGTTTTTCCTTCGGTTGTTTCGAGATGTTCCGCGATTAGTTTTACCCAATGAGAGTTGATTTCTACAAAGCGGTCTAGAGTTTTCCAGTGGGATTTTGGAGTTGGGTTCATGTCGGAATTTTTTAAATAAATCAGATGTTGCTTGCTATGGTAGGCGATCGTTGCCGAGCGCAACAATAGCCGATCGACCTTTTCAGCTTTGAGCCAGTTTTTTCCTCTCGATTGTAAATTTTTGCTACAACCTTACACATTCGCCTAGATAATTCCGTAACATAGACTACATAATCAAAGTTTATCTGCGCCGTCGCTCTGGGTTGTTGCAACCCCGACCTGGTTCAGAGTCTTAGCCCAAAAGGAGTTGTGATGAAACTGCAAACAGATATTCGTACTTGGCAATCCCAACCAACGCCCGGAAGCTTCGCCAATGTCCGCGACTGGGAAAGATTTGGCTGCGCCGTACCTGCACCAAAATTGACTCCTTCTATGTGGGTTAAATTGTTCAACCCGCCAACCGCATTCAGCTTTGACGAAGCGTGGCTGTTGTGTGAATCTTCGGAAGAACAGTGGCTAGCTTGGATTCCTGATTATGGCGAAATTTTACTGAGTACACATGAATTTTGCGCTCCTAAATCGTGAATTACGCAGACAAACTTTCATAAACCAGGTGTTAAAATCCATATCCCTCCGGTTCCACGGGATTTTTGGGAAACAAGCTGGTTTCTGCGTAATAATGTCGTTTGTAGTGAGGAATGCAAGTCCTTAAACCTTGATAAGGACTTGCATTCCTCACTACAAACCTCTTGTATGATGTAGTTTCAGCCGATATCATATAAGTCCTAATAGATATTAATTGAAATTTCGCCAACAAAAAGAGCAATAGAAAACCTATTGCTCTTTTTGTTCAAAAACACTCTCTAGTTTTTATCTTTAAGATAGCGGAAGTTATATCAACTGGCCTCGCTTGACCCCAATATCGCTGCGGTGACGGGTTTACTGTATCGATGATTGCATGGAAGATATTTGTGAACCCGCCCTTACAGCAATTACGGTCAATTTAGCCCCTGTGATATTGCTGGTTTATTTGCAAACTGCACGGTTATTTGCGTTTCTGACAATCGTGCCTACTTTGCCATTAATCCGAACCTCGTTCTTAGTGCTGGCTCGAATCAAAAGAGGCTGTTTGGCGAGACATTCTCTGATTGATGCTGCCCAGGCGGTGAGAGCTCCGGTGTATTCTGTACGACCCGCTGGGGCGCGAAACTGATCGGTAATTAGGAAATCCGAGGTGATGCTAGTGTCAGTACCAACATTGGTAATAATTGGAAAGTCAAAGGCTCTGGGCAATGTTCTGTCCTGGATTCTGCCCGGTAGCAACTGGTATTTCTTCGATCCACCCTTGTAGTCAAACTCTGCTTGAGGGCTTGTAGGAGGGCTTGTTTGAGCCAAGGCGGAAACAGGCAAGCTTGCTACCAAAACGGTGCAGCAACTCCAAAATAATTTCGATTTCATCTGATTCATCTCCTCAACTTTATGACGATTAGCACTAATTTAGGTATGCTCAAAAGACACTAGCTTTTAGTGAGAAAGCGCCTGATGATATTGAGCTTTTGAGTTTGAGTTCAACTTACCTAATTTATTACCAAACATCTTCAAAAATGTTAAAACTGGTTGGCCTGACAAACTGTAGAAAAGTTTCAGTTGAGTTAGATATTTACACATCTGAAGTTGTTACAGCATTGGGGAGTCGGTTTTACCAGAATGATTCATTTTCGATCGATGTCATTGGAACTTTATCAAATTTTGTCTCAGATATCAAGTTTTGCCGATCGCGTATCACGTTTTAACACTGGGAAAGCGGCTCGATCGAGGTTTGAGTGTGGCGCGCTATACCAGGGCGAGAAAGATGCTACAGTGCATCGATGGGCGTTTGAGTATTTTCAGGCGACAATAGACAGAGAAGGGGCTTGAAAATAGGTGATTTTAGTGGAAGATAGTAAATTTATCGACGTATCGGACATTATGGGTGTTCCCGTGGCTCCGGCGGGTTACAAATCGGGCTTTGTGGGTATTGTCGGACGCCCGAATGTCGGAAAATCAACGCTGATGAATCAGTTGGTGGGGCAGAAAATTGCGATTACTTCGCCGGTGTCTCAGACGACACGTAACAGGCTGCGGGGCATCCTGACGACACCGGAAGCACAAATTATTTTTGTCGATACTCCCGGAATTCACAAGCCGCATCACCAATTGGGCAAGGTTTTGGTGCAGAATGCCCGCACAGCGATTCAGTCGGTAGATGTGGTGCTGTTTGTGGTTGATGGTTCGGTGGAATCGGGAGGGGGCGATCGATATATTATCGAAATTCTCAGCAATTGCAAAGTTCCGGTGATTTTGGGGATGAATAAGTTGGACGAACAACCGGAGGATTCCGTGTTGATCGATCGCACTTACGAGCAAATTGTCAATCCTGAGTGGCCTGTAGTGAAATTTTCCGCTCTCACGGGCGAGGGTGTCGAGCCGCTGCAACAATTGTTAATCGAACATTTGGAGGTTGGGCCTTATTATTATCCGCCCGATTTGGTGACTGACCAGCCGGAACGCTTTATTATGGGCGAATTGATTCGGGAACAGATTTTGCTGCTGACGCGGGAAGAAGTGCCGCATTCGGTAGCAATTGCGATCGACATAGTTCAAGAAGAAGCAAAAATTACTAGGATTCTGGCGACAATTCACGTCGAACGGGATTCCCAAAAAGGCATTTTAATCGGTAAAAGCGGCAGTATGCTCAAGTCGATCGGCAGTGCGGCCCGCGAACAGATTCAAAAGTTAATTGAAGGCAAAGTGTATTTGGAGCTATTTGTCAAGGTGCAGCCGAAGTGGCGGCAGTCGCGTACTCGTTTGGCGGAATTGGGCTATCGGGTGGAAGAGTAAAGCGAACTGATGGAGCAAATAAGGGCGATCGTTGAGAGATTTTACAACTGAACTTCCCCTCGTAGGCAGAAGTTCAGTTTAAATCATTGTCCTAAAAACTCCGCCCGCAACTGTCAACTGTCAATTGTCAACTCTTTAAGGACGTTCTGCAAATTTTTGAACAGCTTTTGGTGCAAAAGCAGCAACTAAAAAAGAAGTTGTAATGTATTTGCCATCAGCATTCTTGCTAGTTATTGTGATGACGCCAAACACAATTGCTGCAATCAGTGCAATAAAACTCATCGCTCGCATTGCCGAGTATTGTCCATTATCTTCCTGCAAAAATTCAGCCAGCTCTTGTCCGTGTTCTGCAGAATTTGCTGTAGCTTCAAGGATAGCAGAATGTGTCATTTGATTAACCTCATAAATGATTAAAGCTTAACTAACAGGACTTACGCACTAACTGAGAAACTACACTACCTGTAGTTGTAAGGTGCGCGTTTCACACCCTACAATTAGAGTCGGTACGTAAGTCCTATACAAGTGAGATAGACCGTTGTTTAGTGCCGTAACTTGCTCAAAGCGTGCCAAGTTCTCGGCCCGACAATTCCGTCGGCTGGTAAGCCCTTAATCGTTTGGAACTGTATCACCGCTACTTTGGTCATAACCCCGAAGTATCCGTCAACAAAACCGAAATAGTATCCATTCAATTTCAAGACATTCTGAACAATTTTGACAGCATTACCTGAACTACCAATCATGAGAGTCGGCATATTCACAGGTGCACCGGAGTATAGTGCTTGCCAGGTTAGAGGACTGACAATCCCATCTTCAGGTAAAAAGACGCGGTGTTGATAGTCTTTTACGGCGTCTTCAACATAGGTGTCGAAAATACCATCGATCGAAAAACCGTAATAATATCCCCAATGATATAAAAGCTGTTGCAGTTCTTTGACGGCTGGACCAGTAGAACCCCGTTTTAAAATAGGTTTCATGAGTCCAGACGCTTCAGCAACTGCAAGAGTTGATTGAGAAGTTGTATCGGCGACGACAGCGATAGCTTGATTATTGAGAGTTTTTTCTTCTGTAAACATGATGGGAATCCTCTGTGCATTCGAGTGTTTTCATTTGATATTTCAGGTATAACTGCTGTCTTCGGTGGCTTCACAGTCGCTTTTTATAGTGAAACTTGTGTGAGTTCACACATGGGAGTGTCACTCATTTGAGTTATATGTTTCCGTTTACAGTCGATCGGCAGTGTGGCGCGAGAACAGATTCAAAAGTTAATTGAAGGTAAAGTATATTTGGAGTTATTTGTCAAAGTGCAGCCGAAGTGGTGGCAGTCGCGCACTTGTTTGGCGGAATTGGGCCGGGTGGAAGAGTGAAACTTTGGCAGTTGGCAGTTGGGGTTCTTCCGTTCTATGAATCAAGAATCGAGTACGACTTTCACTCTGAGAGAGTTTCATCGGGGCCGGAGAGTCGGTACAAACCGCCGCTTAACAACTAGAACGCCATTCCAAAAACAGTACACTAAACTGAGAGCAGCCCCATTCGCCCCAGTTGACCTATGCCGCGTTGGTTCAATACTGCTGGCCCCTGCCAAGAAGACATTCATTACGCACTGTCGCCCACGGTACGCTTACCAAGCTTAGAAAGGTTAATCGCTCAACGCAACTATTTCGTCATCCATGCACCCCGGCAAGTGGGAAAAACCACCGCCATGCTGGCGTTAGCCAAACAACTCACCGAAAGCGGACAATACACCGCCGTGATGCTGTCAGTTGAAGTGGGCGCACCCTTCAGTCAAGACATTGCGGGTGCAGAGGATGCCATTCTCGGTGCTTGGCGACGGGCGATTTCGATTCGACTTCCCCCAGAATTGCAGCCGTCTACTTGGCCCTCGTCGGAACCGGGACAGCAAATCGGCGATGTACTCAGCCTGTGGACACAATCTTCTCCTCGTCCTTTGGTGGTTTTCATCGATGAAATTGACGCACTACAAGACAAAGCTTTGATTTCTATTCTGCGCCAATTACGCGATGGTTATCCCAATCGCCCGAAAGCGTTTCCGCAATCGGTGGGTTTAATTGGTTTGCGGGATGTTCGCGATTACAAAGTGGCTGCGGGGGGAAGCGATCGACTCCATACATCCAGTCCGTTTAATATTAAAGTGCGATCGATTACTCTCAGAGATTTTAATGCCTCAGAAGTCGCGGAGCTCTACGCGCAACATACCCAAGATACCGGACAAGTTTTTACACCTGAAGCCGTAGCCTTAGCTTTTGAACTGACTCAGGGACAACCTTGGTTAGTGAATGCTTTAGCTAAGGAAATTGTAGAAGAATTAGTAACAGATGAATCTAGAGAAATTACACCACAACATATTTTAGAAGCCAAAGAAATTCTCATAAAACGACAAGATACGCATTTAGATAGTTTGGCAGAACGACTGCGAGAAAACCGAGTTAAAGCCATTATCGAGCCGATGTTGGCGGGTTTGGAATTGGGCAATATCCCCAATGATGATATTCAGTTCTTAATCGATTTGGGTTTGTGTAAGATGGATGTTCTGGGTGGATTGACGATCGCCAATCCAATTTATCGAGAAGTTTTGCCCCGCGTGCTCACCGTAACGCCAATGGCTTCGTTGCCGCAAATTGCACCGAGTTGGTTGACTCATGAAGGCAAATTAGACACGCAAGCGTTACTCAAAACTTTTCTGGGATTTTGGCTACAGCATGGCGAACCGTTACTCAAAAGTGCATCTTATCCCGAAATTGCACCGCATTTAGTGTTGATGGCATTTCTGCATCGGGTGATTAATGGTGGGGGAACATTGGAGAGGGAATATGCGATCGGACGCGACAGAATGGATTTATGTTTGCGTTATGGTGAGGTAACATTGGGAATTGAACTGAAGGTTTGGCGAACTCGGAAAGTCGATCCGTTGAGTAAAGGTTTGGAACAGTTAGATGGATATTTGGCTCGATTGGGAGAAGATGAAGGGTGGTTGGTGATATTCGATCGACGCGAGAATGCGCTCGAATTAGAAGAGCGATTGAATACTGAAATTCATCTGACACCAATGGGGCGAACCGTTACAGTTATTCGTGCGTGAAGAAGTTGTGATGAATGTTTTGGTTCTGGCGATCGCCGAAAGTGTGCGATCGACTCTAATCTAAAATATAATTAAGAAGCGGTTGACACACACGAGCGAGCTGCGGTATTACTCGATTATATCCAGTATTGTACCGCAACTGCAATACAATTATTCGATCGCGCACCCATGTAACAAGCTAGTAGATCCAAAAAAAAGATGTTTGTGTAAATCGTTAAAATAGTACCAAAAACCACCAAGGAGAAACCCATGTTAACCCTAGAAATGGCAATCCAAAAAATCCAACATTTTTCCCCCGAACAACGCAATAAAGTTATTGAATTTATCGAATTTCTAGAATTTCAAGCCAGCCAAACTAAAACGATAGAACAAAAAAACGATGACTCCGATCGAGAACAATCCTTTTTTGAGCTAGCCGGAATCTGGGAAGGAAAAAATATCACCCTAGACGACATTCGCAAAGACGCATGGGGTAAAGAAAACCAATGATTTTGTGTGACACCAATATTCTCATCGAATTCTATAAAAACAATACCGCCATCATTCAAGAACTACGGCAAATCGGCAGCCAGAACTTAACCATTAGCATTATCACCAGAGCCGAACTGTACTATGGCGCACTCAACAAAAACGAACTAAACCGCATTCAAAAACACCTCGACTTACTTCAAAATATTCCCATCGATCGACCCATCTCAGAGCAATTCATCGAACTCATGGCGCAATATTCCCTAAGCCATAAACTCACAATTCCCGATGCCATGATTGCCGCCACCGCCCTAACCCATAACATTAGCCTTTATACCCTAAACCTCAAAGATTTTCGCTTTATCCAAGGCTTGAAAATATATCAATCTCCCCTATTTCCATGACCCAAACGGTTGAACACTGAAATTCAGACTAGCCCGATGCGTCGGTTAATTACAGTGATTCGAGCGTGATGAAGTTATAATGAGTGTCTCGATTTTGGCGATCGCCGAAAGTGTGCGCTCGACTCTAAATGCTCTCTAATCTAAAATCTAATATAGATAGCTTTTTTCAATGGGACGGCTTAAGTGATTGAGTCGAATCGTGCGGCGAACTCGATCGAGGAAAGGAGATTCCGAAGGGGAGTAAGAAGGGGTTGACATACATCCTTGAGCTGCGGTATTATTCGACTATATCCAGTATTGTACCGCAACTGCGATACAATTATAAAATTTATCTGCAGCAGGGTGATCGCTCGGCAAAAGCTCGAGGTTTCTTGTATGGGTGCTTCGGTAAATCTAGTCGTTGCAACTGACGCGAATTTAAGATTGTTAGCTTCGTTGAGAGGCGATCGCGCGCAGTTGAACTCGATCGTTATACGGCATTGACCCTAAAATTCACAAAACCTAGAAAATAATTTGAACTGACTGTTTAATCCCCCTGCTCTTTGGGAAGCCTGAATAGTGGATCAGTTAGCTCTCAAAGATATTATTTTGGAAAAGTAATATTGCCAAATACAATCCGTGTTAAATAAGTAGGCTAACTTAGGAGGAAGATAGGAATGATTTTCTATATCAAAGATTCTATTGAATCTGTTAAAAATGCCTTTTGTCTGGCTTTGCAATCAATTGATGAATTTTGTAAGTTAGATGCAAAAGACAAGGGGAAGGTTGTAGATGCCAACTTCAAGTCCATGCTAAGAGACTTGATGGATCAATTCGGCATGAAGCCTGGAATTGATTACGAGGACAACTTACGCCCTAATGAGCCAGGAGCAGATTTCGTTATCTACAGTAAAGAAGCAAATAACTTAATCAAAGATCTACTTGCAGGAAACATCACAGTTGTTAGAGAGCATACAAGGGTTTATAAATCCGGAAAAACTGTGATAATCGATGCTCATTATAGAAGACTCCGTTAGAACACTCAGAGGTAATCATTCATGAAATCTGAAGTATTTAAGGTTGGTAGTTACGTTTGGGAGTGTAAATCCTCCTATACCGATCCTGGTGGAGCAATTGATGTAACTTATCTTAGGGCAGAAATTGCAGATATTGAGAATAGATGGCTGTATGAAGGAAAGCCAAGCGGTTATTATTATGTTTTTCCTGTGAACCTGATCAGCAATGAAGCAAGGCGGGAACTAGACAAACTCAAAAACTCCTACAGAGGTGACGTTGATATTGACTTTTACGATCGTGTCGATATGCAAAAGCTGATTCAGAAACTGGAAAAAATTCGTGATATGCAGTCACTCGTAGATTATATTAAAGCAGTGTGGATGGGCTAATGTCTCAAAAACTACAATTCTGGCAAACAAAAATTTTCTCTGAAGAAGTTACACAAGGTTTTACATATGAAAGTTTGTATGAGGCTCTTAAGAGCCTTTTAAGAGGAACTGAGATCCACTCATCTGAGTATGTCGAAAATTACTTTGAGAAAGTTCAGCTTAATTACCTTCGGATTAACTTAGCTCAGCTTGAAAAAATAGTTCCAGAGGATACCAAGAATCTTAAATATGTACTCTTTGATCCTAAAAAAACTACTTTTTTTATGATGGATCATCAGATATGGAGCGGTATTCAGACGCTTACTGAATCTTTTATCAGGGATACAATAAACGAAGAAAAACAAGAATTAGAGGAAAAACTGAAGAAAACTACTGGGATAGCTAAAGACTACGACTGTCTCTCTAATCTTTTTGAGAAGAAGCTTTTGTTTGTAGCTATCTTTTAGTCTTAGATAGAAATGAACTGCTCCTAATATGGTCGTTATTTTACTGGGAGATTGAGCCGTATAACAATTCGCTTGGAGCGGACTGACAGAAGGTTTGGATAGATTGCGAGAGTTATTTGCAGCCGCTCAAGCGAACCGTTATCTCGTAAACACTGCCTGACCTTGGAGATGATTCGGAAGCTCGATCGAGAGCTTGACCTACAGAAAATTGGTAGAATAAATAGACACGCTTCGATCGCGCACCCATTCAACAAGCTAGTAGATCCAATCTTTTCGCCAAACCTCAAACGAGGAGATTCTCAAATGCCATTGGCTGAACTAATGTCACAGATCCAGGAACTTTCAAAAATTGACAAGCTTCGGCTGATGCAGTTTCTGGCAACAGAACTGGTCAAAGAAGAAGATGCAACAAACTTTTTTGTTGCCGATCGAGAGTATCCGGTCTGGTCGCCTTACAATTGCTCTGAGGCTGCCAACGTTTTAATGAATCTTCTGACGACAAAACAACAAGAACAGAATGATTGACGCTCAGAGATTTCCCTACAAAATCATTGACAGCAGTCTTGGCATGGTTGATCGAATGCCGTATCTGCCATTGACACTCAGCCTGAACGGTCAATCCTTGAACGCTGAGGGCTTACTAGATACAGGCGCAAGCGTTAATGTTTTGCCCTACGAGTTAGGGCTAGAACTGGGCTTAGTCTGGGAAAATGAGACACTCTCAGTCGTATTGGCTGGGAATTTGGCTCGATTTGAAGCCCGCGCAGTCGTTGTTAATGCTCGAGTTAGTTCATTCCCAAGGCTTAACCTGGCATTTGCCTGGACAAAAGCAACCAATGTACCTTTGATTTTGGGGCAAGCTAATTTCTTCTTCGAGTTTGATGTCTGTTTCTTCCGGGCACGTTCAGAATTTGAAATCCGTCCTAAGCAGAGTGAATAGAAATGAAGACACTCCAACTATACCGTTATCTCGTAAACGCAGCCTGACTTTGGAGATGATTAGGAAGCTCGATCGAGAATAAAGAATTCCGATGGATAAATATCGCCCTACATTAAGCTGTTCTGCCTTTAAATTGTATGGCAAAAAAATCAAAGTCTTGTGGGGTGGGCGTCCCGCCCGCCCTGAATATACAATTTAAATGTCGCCCTACATTACCAACACTAATTGCTGCTTTATTCTACAATTTATCAACAGATCAAAAAATCAAAATCCCTTCAATCGGTGAAAAACGGGAACGGGAATTGCGGTCTCCTACAGCTAGGACTTGATATGAAATCTACGAGCAAGGCAACTGGTTGAGCCAACAATCCCCGTACCTTAATAGTCGGGGAGTGTCAACAACAACTATCATGGCAATTCAACCGAACTCGGTTTAGCAATGTGAGGCAGGCCCCAGCCCAATTTTTCCCGCAAAATGTGGAAAAACTCAAAAGATTGCACCCGAATAAACCGGGCTGGGTACTGAGCTCGCTCGACTTGCACCCAATCTTCGGGCAGAACATAACATCCGCCGTTGCCGTCTACCACCATTACCAGGCGGTTTGGACTCGCCGGCAAAATCTTGACCGGCTCAGTGTTGGAAAACACCAAAGCCCGCGAAGCCATTGAATGCGGGCAAATAGGCAGCAACTGCAACACCGGCACTCCGGGAATGATGACAGGCCCACCGGCAGAAAGGGCGTAAGCTGTCGATCCTGTCGGAGTCGCGATGATGACTCCATCTGCGGCAATATCAATAGAGGCGTGCTGACCGATCGCCACTTCAAAATGACACATACAAGTCAGCGGTTCCCGGTGCAGCACCATTTCATTGAGACAAAGGGCTTCCCAGAGGCAGTCGTTTTCTCGAAACAGCCGCACCGCCAGCATTGATCTTTCTTCTATTTCATATTCTCCGGCGATTACCTTTTCCAAAGCTTGCGGCAGCAAGTTCAGGTAAGTTTCTGTTAAAAAGCCCATGTGACCGGTATTGACAGTCAGCAGCGGCACTCCAATCGGAGCGACTTGGCGAAATGCCGACAGCACCGTACCGTCGCCGCCCAAAACCACTGCAAACTCCATGTCGCTGTCAAAACCGGGGGGGACGAGTTGTTCGATCTGAGTGTGGCACAGGGGGCGATCGGGGCTAGAATAGCCCAGAATTCCTCCCGAACCAGAAACCGAGCAAACCTCCCAGCCGCGGGCAGTCAGCTTGTCTTCCAACTCTGCGGCGATGCGACAAGCCACAGGTTTAACGTCGTTGTATATAATCCCAGCTTTCGGCACTTTAAAATGTAAAGGGCATTTTTTGTTTACTCCGTTTTTTAGTTTTAAGCTGCTCGTACTCTATTTCCTTGAGCTTCTTCATAATCAGATTAAAGTATTCTTCGAGATAAGACTCCAAAGTAGTAGTTTCTTTGGGGTCGATTCCGAAGACACTGTAAACGTCATCCATCGGAGCTTTCAAGGGTTTTCCGGCTGCCAAAACTTCTGAAAAAGCCAACCTGTCAGCTACGTTCCAACTCCACTGAAAGAACTTAGCAAATTGACGAGTAGCCTTCAACAAGGCGTCTGGGGTGCGCGTAATTTTAGCTTGCTTCCCTGACAGCCGTTCGCACAACCGCACGATTTCGTCAGCATCCCAAGCGCGATTTCCCACCACCGGAAAGCTTTTTTTCTCGGTTTCAGGAACCGAAAGAGCCCGGACGGCAAATTTAGCAACGTCCTGAGTGTTCATGTAGGCAAGGGCTGACGGCTTGTTGGGCAGCCAGACTGCCTGATTGTCCAAAATCGGCATTGCATACAGGCTCAGCAGTCCTTGCAAAAAGCCGCAAGGTCTCAAGATTGTGTAGTCTAAACCGGATTCTGCTAAGAACAGTTCGGTACAGCGCTTGATTTCCAACAAGGGGACTTGGGGATATTTCTCAGCGTCGAGAAAGGAAAAGAATATGTAACGCTTGATGCCTGCTGCTGCTGCTGCTTGGATCAGCGATACTTTTCCGTCCCAGTCTACTCTTTTGATGCTGACAGAATCGGCTGCACTGGCTGTTGCTGCATCGATAATAGCACTGACGCCTTCTAGGGCCGGAGGCAGACTGTCTGGCTGGCAAAGGTTTCCCGGTACGAGTTCAGCGCCCCATTCTTTCAAAAATGCAGCTTTTCTGTAACTTCTGACTAAACAGCGCACCTGGTAGCCCTCGTCTAGGGCGCGGCGGGCTATCTGGCGACCGAGAGTGCCGGTGGCACCTAAAATCAATAAAGTCATCTAGGGATTAATTATGAATCTTAAACTTTCTATAAGATGGTATCAGGTTTTTGTTAAGTTTTTATAACAAACTTAACAAAAACCTGAAATTTTCTCATTTTAGGCTTGAGATATTCGCCAGAAGGCTTGCTTTCGGCAGCAAGTAGACTCTAGAAGGCAGAAGGTAGAAGGCTTCTGAAGGATTGGTTGAAAAAAACTTATTCTTCGCCGCCTTGCAATTTGAGCAGGAGGAAGCCTCCACCTATACCCACGAAAATTAGGGAAAAGGACAAAAAGGCTGCATTGAAAATTTCAGGATTCATGATTTGATATGTCCAATTGGGCGATCGCATTAAATAAAGATAATATAATTTGGGGCAACCAGGTACATGAATGCTAAAATTTCAGTGCCGAAATTGCTGTATTTTGTTGGAGAAAACTGCCTTGAGTCTCGATCGGGAATCAAAACTAGCTGTAACTTTGGGAGATCCGGCGGGAATTGGCCCGGAAGTGATTCTCAAAGCATTGGCAGATCCCGCTGCTGGTTTGAGGGTAACGGTTATAGGTTCTAGGATAGTTTTGCAGCAAACTTACGATAAGTTGCGATCGAGCAATCCAGCAGCAGAAGCGGCAAATCCCGAAACATTAAACATTATTGATATCGAACCAGACAGCAAGTGGGGCGAAATTGTCCCCGGTGTCGGGAGTGCCGCTAGCGGGGCGGCTAGCTTTGCTTACATGGAAAGTGCGATCGCCCGTACCATCGCCGGCGAATTCTCCGCCATCGTGACAGGCCCGATTTCCAAAACTTGCTGGCAGGCGGCAGGTTACAATTATCCCGGACAAACAGAACTTCTCGCAGAAAGGGCAAAATCGCAGCGATTCGGAATGCTGTTTGCCGCCACATCTCCACACAGTGGCTGGACGTTGGTAACTTTACTCGCTACCACACATATTTCACTCCGTCAAGTCCCCGATGCTTTGACTCCAGAATTACTGAGTGAAAAACTAGAATTACTGATAAACTGTTTGCGGGAAGATTTTGGGCTAGAAAGACCGAAAATTGCGATTTCTGGCTTAAATCCTCACAGCGGCGAAAATGGCAAACTGGGAAATGAAGAGCAAGACTGGATGATACCTTGGTTGGAAACGCAGCGCGATCGCTTTCCTCAAGTGCAGTTAGACGGGCCAGTCCCCCCTGATACCCTGTGGGTAAAACCGGCTAAAGTTTGGTACGGTTTAGCCAAGGAAGCTCACGACGGTTACTTGGCAATGTACCACGACCAGGGGTTGATTCCAGTAAAATTGATGGCTTTCGATAAAGCAGTCAACACTACAATTGGCTTGCCTTTTGTCCGCACATCTCCGGATCACGGCACAGCTTTTGATATTGTAGGTCAAGGGATTGCGGATGCCTCCAGCATGAAGGCAGCATTGCAGTTGGCGGCTCAGTTGGCTAGTCGCAGAACAGCAGTTAAAATAAGGCGATAGCTTTAGTACGCCTGACGCTTGGAACAATTGTGTCATTCCTATTGATTTTCGCTGGGGTGAGGCGGCAAGCAAGCTGGTAATTTCCTTCGGTCGATTAAAATCAACTTTTGGTAGCGCAGTATGGCAGCATCTAATGATAATTCAGGCAAAATATATCAGTCAGAAAAAGAGGTTTCTGATGCAACTCTGGCAAATTCTAAAGCTGGAGAGCAACTTCAGGAATTGCTAACCATACTGACTGAATTCCAGTTATTAAAGAAATCAAAAAAAGAACCAAGCGAGCTGAAGTTACCCCTTTCGGAAAAGTCTGTGCAGCGGTTGGAGGATGAGGAAAATCGACGCCAACAATTGTCTTTTCGGATCGAATCACCGAGTATTGTGCCGGAAGTATTAACTAACGAGGAAGAGATCCCATCTCAAAGACGAGAAAACAATAATCAGGAACCCGATTTATCTATTGCCGGGAAGGTAGCCAAAAATAATCGGCAGTCGGAGGAAGAATTAGAACAAGCAGTAGAGCAGTTTAAACAGTTGCAACAACTGCTGTTTGAAAGGGATTTACCGGAATTTTACAGTAATGTTTTGAGCGTGGAACAAAGGTTGGAAAATTTTGAGAATCTGATGTCTCAACCAGAAGAGTTGATGGTTTTACTGAAACCGTTAATTCCTGAGTTAGTGAGAGAAGAAATAGAGGAGTTGAAGTCTGAATTAAAAAAGGCGATCGAACTCGCGAGCAATAATAACATTAATCCGATCGAGTTGGAGGCAAAATTAGCAGATTGGGAAAATCAAATTGCTAACTTGAACCAGCAGCCACTGCCGAATACAGAACAGTTAATGCAACGGCTGATGCCGGTGGTGGGCGATCTGCTCAACCGTAAGGTAGAGGAGTCTAAGTTAGAGGTAGCTTCGGCGATCGCACCGAGAGTCAATCAAGTAATTCACAATCAAAACGGACTTGAAGAACAGGTAGTAAGAATTGAAGATAGAATTGCGAATATTCAGCAGCGTTACCAGCAGCAACCTGAAGATTTAATTAAGCAGCTAGTACCAGTAGTTAGCGATTTGCTGAACCGCAAAATTAGTGAATTAAAATTAGAGGTTGTAGAAGCTGTTGCTCCCTCAGTACAGGTAAGAATAGCTTGGGTAGAAATAGAAGAAAAAGTATTGAGCCTCATCGAGAGCCGATTGGCTACGCAACAGTCGCCAACTCAGAAGCCAGAAGAGATAATGGCGATGCTAATGCCGGCAATAACTGATTTGCTGAATCAGAAAATCGATGAATCAAAATTACAAGTAGCAGCGACGATCCAACCTTTGATAGAATCAGCAATTCTTCAAAGGGAAGTTCAAGGAAAATTGAGCGACGTAGAAAGTAGACTAAATAATCTTCAGCGACAGCAAAAAACGCAGCCGGAAGATATAATGGCAAGGTTAATGCCGTTAATGATTGAGTCGCTGAACCGGAAAATCGAGGAAACCAAGTTAGAGGTGAGAGAGGCGATCGCACCCGGTGTCAACACGGCTCTTCAAAACAGCGGTATTGCAGCGCAAATATTAAATAATGAAACTAAGATTGTCGAAGTTCAGCAGCAAGTTTTAGCCGAGATAGAAGGGTTGATGGCAAGAATAATGCCAGTGATTGTAGAAATGCTGTCTCGAAACATCGGGGAAGCAAAGCTAGAGATAGAATCTGCGATCGCCCCGGCTGTCGATGCCATCATTCAGAATAAAAGGATCGATCAAAGACTCGCGAAGATCGAACAACAGATTGTGGCGATCGAACACCGGATTTATGAATCGACAGACTTGTTTACCGATTTACTGAAACCTTTGATTGACGAGCTGATGGTTAGCCATCACGCCCAACTGCAAAAGTCTGTCATCGAATCTATTTTACCATTGTTAGATGAAGTTGTAAGTTATAATTACAGACTCAACGATAAAGTAGGGGAACTCGATCGTAAAATTACTGATGCGGAATGGGGAGGCGATCGGGAAGAATTAATCGCCCGAATTAAAATCATGTTTCCCGAAATGATGCTCCAAACAATTAATGAGTCGAGAAAATCATTTGTCGAAACCATAAGTCCGATAATTGATGAAATAATTAATACGAAAACCAGAGAAAATAGACAATCGATGGGAGTAGCCATATCGTCGGCCCTTCCTGTGGGAATCAGCCACAGAATGAGTGAATCGCCCGATGAAATTGCAATGGCGATCGCGCCGGAAATGGCTGCCGCTATCAAACAGCAAATTCATCTCAAGCGAGAAGCAATGTCGGATGCACTTTATCCGATCATCGGCAGCACGATTTTAAAATACATCGCCGAGAGGATGCGGGAGATTAATGAAAAACTCGAAGCATCTTTAAGTCCCGAGGCAATTAGTCGCAAAATTCAAGCCAAATTACAGGGCATTTCAGAAGCCGAATTGCTGATGAAAGAAACAACACCAATGAGTGTTAAAGCTGTGTTGTTAATTCAAGCAAAATCGGGATTAGTAATTTCCGCAGTGCAGAAGTCTGAACGCGAACAGCTAGAATCAGACATAGTAGCAGGGATGCTGACTGCTATTCGGGCTGTTGTCAACGATTGTATATCTCAGTCGGGAAATATTGCAGAAATTGATGCTATCGAATACGGCTCATCTACGATCGTATTGGAAGTAGCGGATCAGTGTTGTCTAGCAGTAGTGATGCAAGGAGAAGCCCGCCAGTGGTTTAAGTATAAAATGCGATCAATATTCCACAATATTGTTCAAGAATACGGAACTCAAATTCAGTCATTTAACGGCGATCCAGCAACTGTACCACCCGAAGTAAACTCGAAATTGCAAAAATTAATCGATACAGAGGTAAAAGTTAAATCTCGTAAACCTCCAATTTTACCCATGATCGGTTTGGCAGCGTTAGGTTTAATTGGCCTACCTTGGGGAATTCATCAATACCGCAGCGGAGTTGAAGCGAGCTTAGAAGCAGATACGAATTTAGCATTACAATCTGCTCCAGAGTTATCGGTTTATCGTATCGCGGCAGATGTTAAAGATAAATTATTGGAGATTTCGGGCCGAGTGCCAAATCAAAATCTGCGATTGAAAGCGGAAAAAATCGCTCAGCAAGTGGCTCCACAATCAAGAATTGAAAATAAAATTATAGCCGTTGAAGTACCTCCTGATCCGGTTTTAGTAGAAGCCGATGTCAAGCGGACGGCAGCTCTTTTGAATAAAGTAGAAAGCATTAATATCTCAGCTCGCTATGCAGAGGGAAAAGTCGCCGTTGCAGGCAGCGTAAGCAAAGTGCCAGATGCTCAGAAAATCACTCAAGCTTTTGAGAAAATTCCGGGGGTGAAGTCTGTAACAAATACAGTGATAATAGGAACTCCACCGCCGCCAAAGATAATAATGCCAGTTCGCGTGTATTTCGGTGCAGGCTCGGCAAGTTTGGAGGCGAAAGACGTAGCACAAAAGCTTAGTAAAGTCAAGGAATATATGGAGAAAAATCGCACGAAGAATTTAAGGATAGTGGGCTACAGCGATTTTAAAAGCACTCCGGTAGAAAATCAAAAGTTGGCACTGGAAAGGGCGACAAATGTGAAAAATATTTTGGTTAGACAAGGGATAAATGGCAACAGAATACAAGTTGCTTCTACTAAGGGTCGTCCCGAAGGTGTGGAGGCAAATCAACCGCTGTGGCTGAGCAGATTGGTAGTATTTGAGGTGATCAATTAAAATTGGGAATTGGGAATTGTTGACTGTTGACTGTTGACTGTTGACTGTTGACGGTGTTGAGTGATGACAACTGCCCACTGACAACTGACAACTGCCCACTGACAACTGCCTCTTAAATTAATCTAACTCGCCCGGAGGTAAAGGCTTGTATTCGATCGCCCGCCAAGCATACTAACAAGCGGCCGCATCCATCAATGCCGGCGGCTTCTCCGCAGATGGTTTCCGACGCAAGTTCGATCGCCACCGGGCAGCCAATCAACCCATCGCGGCGGCGCAATTCCGGCAAAAGTAGCGCTAAACCGGACTTGGAGGCTGGCTTGTCTGTTGTAGAAAACATATCGGCTAGTTCTAGTAAATAGTGCCGCAGTCGATCGACCAAACACAGTTCATCTGGTACTGTACTAGCAATAGAATGCAAGCTTACCGCATTGCCCAGATCCCTTTCATCCAATCCCGCAGCCGCGAAATCTACGCAGCGGTTGAGTCCAATTCCCACAACGGCGCGAGTTTTACCAAACACATTGCCGGAAGTAGCTTCGCAGAGAATTCCCGCTAATTTGTGGCGATCGATCCAGACATCGTTTGGCCATTTCAGGCGCAGCATATCGCGACAGTCGGGAACCAAATCTTCGATCGCGTAAATCACGGCTAAACCCGCTGCTAAACTGAGCCCTGGCAACAGAGTGGGGTTGAGGTTGTCGAGTACAAAACTAACAGTTAAGACACCGGTTGGGGCGTGCCAGGTGCGCCCGTGTTGGCCACGCCCGCTGGTTTGTCGCTTGGTAAATACTGCATCTCCGTGGTGGAGTTGGGCCGCGCGGGCGATCGCCCAACTGTTGGTACTCGGACAGGTATCTAACGAGTGTAGCCAGTCACGGATGTTTGGGCGATCGGCTGCCAATGCGGGCACGGGAGTTAAGGGCAATTCAGACAACGTTTGATTTGTAGTATTTGATATCTAAAAGCTGATTATCGCATTTTCCAGAAGTGCCACCTCGCGCGACGGCGAGAATTCAGAGAAATTGGAGTGTCGTACGGTTTCAGCATCAGATTTACCTTACGCCACAACATCACTTTAACAGTAAAAATGTTGATATATAAGGACTTTGGGGGTCGCAGAGGGTTGGTTGGAGCGATCGACACCCCTTTAAAAAACCCAATTTAAAAAAAAGTTGTATTACCCCCTTGACAGTCTTGTAATACACAATGTAGTATAAATATATGACGAAGGGGAAAGAGATTCAAAGCCTTACCCCACAACCAATATGAACCTTGACAACTGAATAGGAAGTTAATCGTGTCACATAATTGTGGACATTGGCGGTGTAGACTCCGGCAACAAAAGCCCGATCTGGTTGTAGTACGCGGAATCAACCGCCACCCCGTCCCAACTTGAGTAATTCAAGGACAGAATATTGTTCATTTTCGCGGGGGTATAGCTCAATCGGTCAGAGCAGTCGCCTGTCGAGCGAAAGGTTGCGAGTTCAAGTCTCGTTACTCCCGTCAGTCGATTTTAGATTTTAGATTTTAGATTTTAGATTTACTCCACAGGAGAAGAATCTGGGAACTGGAACTTTGGTCTAAAATCCACACCTCCTGTCGGAAAGCAAGTATCCGTTTTTCGGCGGGGGTCAAAGTCCCGTAGGCAAAAGTCAAGCCGTCTCCCCCTCAAGGAGAAGATTGCGAGTGCAAACCTCGTCGGGACTCCCAGGTTAGGTGGCCGAGTGGTTGAAGGCGTCGGTCTGCAAAACCGATTTTCGCGGGTTCAAATCCCGCCCTAACCTCTGTTCCCAATCAGAAATTAAAAAATAGAAATTAAAAGATTAAACTAACAGTCTTTTAATTGAAATTTTTAACTTTGAAAAGGAACGAAGCGAAAGTGACATTGCAGCGTAGCTTAATCGTAAAGCGCCAAGTTCATACCTTGGTCAATGCGGGTGCAAATCCCGCCGCTGCGACCACAAGCAGGGATGGTGTAACTGGCAACACTCTGGTCTCCAAAACCAGCATTCTGAGTTCAAATCTCAGTTCCTGTGCCAATTTATAGTGCTGTAGGCAAATGGTTTAAGCCGCTTGGTTTTCACCCAAGTGATTGCGGGTTCAACTCCCGTCAGCACTTCTCGTGGGTCGTTGGCAGAATGGTTTTGCAGCCGCCTTTTAAGCGGATGGATCGAGGTTCAATTCCTCGACGACCTACCAAAAATCCTATCTTGGGTCGGCCCTCCTATTGGCGTGGGTAGCTGTCTGTAAAACAGTAGCTTAAAGCGTTGCTGGTTCAATTCCAGCCCGACCCATTTGTAACTGCATTTAATCCGCAGTTGCAATCTTGAGAACGTGGTGTAGCCGGATAACATCTCAGTTAATAAAACTGAAGATTGAGGGTTCAAATCCCTCCGTTCTCGCTATGGAGAGGTGGCCGAGTGGCTTAAGGCGCTTTCCTGCTAAGAAAGAGCGGTTTAACAGCCGTCGAGGGTTCAAATCCCTCCTTCTCCGTTTTCCCCCGATAGCTCAGTTGGTAGAGCGCTTGTCTGAAGAACAAGAGGTCGTCAGTTCGATACTGACTTGGGGGATTGCGTTGCCTTATAGCTCAATGGTAGAGCAAGCGGTTGTTAACCGCTAGGTTGTAGGTTCGAGTCCTACTGGGGCAGCCATTTTTTCAATTGCCGAGTGGACGAAAGGCAAGTCGCATCGCTCTGAACGATGAGGTTGCAGGTTCAACCCCTGCCTCGGCATCCAATTATTGGGAAGTCGCCTAATTGGTAGGGCACCGCTCTTTGAAAGCGGCAAAATGCAGGTTCGATCCCTGCCTTCCCAGTTCTGCTATTACCAAAGCAGATCAATTACACTCCTGTAGCCCAATTGGCAGAGGCCGCAATTTCAAAAATTGTGTTGTGTGAGTTCAACTCTCACCAGGAGTACCAAATTTTTAACTAAGTTTCTACTTGCTCCTGTGGCGGAATTGGCAGACGCGGCAGACTTAAAATCTGTTTTATTTTGAGTGTGAGTTCGAGTCTCACTAGGAGCATCAACGGGATGTAATTCAGCGGCCAGAAGCCATGCTTTGGGAGCATGGAGTCGTTGGTTCAAATCCAACCATCCCGACTTTACCCCTGTGATGTAATTGGAAAACATCACTCGCTCAGAACGAGTGTTTTTTGCAGGTTCGAGTCCTGTCAGGGGTATGAGGTTTTATTCAATCTAAAATCTCAAATCTCAAATCTCAAATCGGTTTTGCCCCTGTAGCCCAATCGGTAGAGGCGCTAGATTTAGGATCTAGTTAGTGCTGGTTCGATGCCAGTCAGGGGTATTTGGTGACATCGCGGGTGAAGTAGCCTGGGTAGGCTTGGAGGTCTCATAAGCCTCTTAATAGCAGGTTCAACTCCTGCCCCCGCCACCAAAAATGCAGGTGTGATGTAATTGGCAACATGAGGCTCTTGTAAAGCTTTTTTGCCAGTTCAAATCTCGCCATCTGCTTGGCGTGCTGGTGTAGCTCAATTAGGCAGAGCAACTGATTTGTAATCAGTCGGTTGTAGGTTCAATTCCTATCACCAGCCCCACAATTGCGGATATGGTGTAACGGTAGCATTCGAGTCTTCCAAACTCTAGGCACGAGTTCGAGCCTCGTTATCCGCTTGGCTAAACGAGAGGTTTTTTTAATCCAAAATCTCAAATTTCCAATCTAAAATCGGTTTGCGGGTGTGATGTAAAGGCTAGCATCTGAGTATGCCATTCTCAGCGCATGGGTTCGAGTCCCATCATCCGCTTTTGTAGTCCTGAGCTTCGATGGTAGAGCGTTTGCCTTACAAGCAGACGCGGGGTAATCTCCTGTCAGGACTACCAATTTATGGGAGTGTAGCTCAATGGATAGAGCGCCGTGCTTCGGACGCGGATGTTGTGGGTTCAAGTCCTACCACTCTCGTTGTTTTTGCTTTAATTTAAGGAGGTTGATTCCATTGAATGGATAATTTTTTATATTAAGAGCGATCGCCCTTTGCGTGCCCCAATCTTTGGAGCCTACATACTTTAGTACGAGAGGAAAGGTAACGCTGTCAAAATCAGCGGGCGTTTGAGAACGAGGAGTGCATTGAACCCGGCAGGTTGGCTTAAAGGTAGCCATCCTTTAAAGAGTGTGTAATAACTCATCGGCGGAGTCCCTCTAGTAACTGAGAAAACGCAATGCTCTGATAACTTGCACGTCAAAGTGCGTGAAGCGCAGCTATCCCCTAGGGAATCGCGCATTAACAAAAAACATGGGAGTGTAACTCAACTGGATAGAGTGTCGAGCTTCTACCTCGAATGTTGTGGGTTCAAGTCCTACCACTCCTGCTGAATGGGTTCGTAGCTTAATTGGTAAAGCATCTAACTGGCTGTTAGAAAGATATCGGTTCAAATCCGATCGCAATCCACCACACCAATTTTAGATTTTAGATTTTAGATTTACTCCACAGGTGAATCTTTGACGCGGGGTCATAGCTCAATTGGTAGAGCGCTTGCTTTGCACGCAAGAGGCCAGGAGTTCGATTCTCCTTGACTCCACTTCCGGTGTCTGAAGTCGAAGCGGTCGAGACGCTAGCCCGTGAAGCTAGTTATTAGCGGGTTCAAGCCCCGTCGGACACCCCTTGGAAGATGCCGCTAAATGGTTGGCAACCAGTCTTGAAAACTGGGGTACAGGTAACTGTAAGGGTTCGATTCCTTCATCTTCCTTTTAACCACCGGAAGTCGAAAAGCGAGACACCGTGCTGATAACGCGGGGATAGGAGGGGCAGTACCTCCTCGGTGGATTGGTTTATAATAAGTCTAAATTTTCTAGTTATTCAACATAGAAGCCATGAGCATTCAAGCTCTCAAATTAGAATTGATTCAGTGGATTTTGTTATTAAAGGATATTCAAATTTTAAACGAAATCCAAAAACTGAAAGAAACGTCACCTCAAATGACTGCTGTTTTCAAACCCCGTAAATTTGGCTGTGCTCAAGGAATTTTTACTTACGTTGCGGATGATTTTGATGAAACACCTCCTGGTTTTTACGAGGTAAATTTGTTGTAATATCAAATTATCAAAATGAACGTGAAACATGATGAGAAAACTAAAATATTACGTTGCTTGCACCGTTGACGGGTTTATTGCTCGCGAAGATGGCTCATTTGATTGTTTTCCTATGCAAGGAGAGCATTTTGCTGATTTGTTCGATTCCTTTCCTGAGACTATTCCGGCTCACCTTCAGGAAGCACTAGGCATTCGTGCAGAGAACAAGCAGTTTGATGCGGTTTTGATGGGACGCAAAACCTATGAGGTAGGACTAAATGTGGGTGTAACTAATCCTTATCCCAGCTTGAAGCAGTATGTCTTTTCGCGCACTATGGAAGCCAGTCCCGATGAGAATATTCAACTTGTTTCGGACAATCCTGTCGCATTGGTTCAGGAATTGAAAAAAGAAATGGGTAAAGACATCTGGCTCTGCGGTGGTGGGGCTTTAGCGGCAACTCTTTTTTCTGAGATTGACGAGATGATTGTGAAGTTGAATCCGGTAGTAATCGGAGCGGGAATTCCTCTTTTTTTCGGTGCAATCGAGCCGACCAATTTGGAAGTTGCCGATCGCAAAATCTACAGCAACGGTTTCATGTTGCTTCATTATCGAGTGAAGCATTAGCGATAAGGACTTTATTAGTTGCAATTACTGCGGGCAAAAAAGGACTGAAGTCCTTACTACAAAATGATTTTCTAGGAATTACACAAAAATTGTATGCGGTATTTTCTCGATTTCAATGTTGATTCAGACCGATCGCCACAAATTTTTACAAAAATAGTTGAATTTTCAGAACAGTTGTGTTATAGTAGCCTAGATGCGGGAGTATAGCTCAGTTGGTTAGAGCAGGTGACTCTTAATCTCAAGGTCGAAGGTTCAAGTCCTTCTACTCCCATCCCAAATCCTAAACCTGAATTTATCGAAACTCACGTTTACAGTCAACTGCTGTAGCGGTTCGATGCGTCGGGGTTTTTGCGTGGTCGGATTTTTAATGCCGATCGACCATTGGGGCGAGTCGATCGATAAAAGTGCGATCGCCCAAGCTATTTTTAAACTGAATAACGACAGGAAATGGTGATTAGCTATGATGGCAAGTCTCTCGGCGCGCTGCTATGGGGGCGATCGCGATTTAGATGCGATCGCCCATTTAATCAATATTTGCGAAGAAGTCGATCGGCTCGATGAAGGCACTTCCATCTCGGAATTACAACAAGAATTTAACCAACCGTCCCTAGATGTAGCGCGCGATATCCGCCTTTGGGAAGATGCGGAAGGAAAATTAATCGGTTTTGCTCAGTTGTCGGTTTCTGAGCCTGGGGAAGTCATTGACGGTTGGCTGTGGTTTCGCGTCCACCCCGACGTGCGATCCGGCGATGTGGAAGCAGCCGCGATCGCCTGGGGTGAAGTGCGGATGCGCGAGGTGTCTGCGATGCGGGGCGGGCGCGTGAAACTGCGAACCTACGCTCGCGCTGAGGATTGCGATCGCATTTCATTGCTGACAAGTAATGGTTTCCAGGCTGATCGCTATTTTTACCGAATGGCGCGATCGCTCTCGGAACCGATCCCAGAACCGCAATTCCCACAAGGTTTTGCCCTCATTCAGTTCCCCGGCGAAGAGGATGCGGAAGCTTGGGTAGAAATGTTCAACCAGTCATTTATCGATCACTGGAATCATCACGATTTAACGGTAGATAAATTTAAGCACCAGTTAGCTAAACCCGATCACAGAAATGATTTAGACTTGATTGCTGTTGCTGATGACGGCACATTTGTCAGTTTTTGTTACTGCGAGATTAGTGTGCAAGAGTGCGATCGTACCGGGCGCAATGAAGGCTGGATTGCCTGTCTCGGCACTAGGCGCGGCTTCCGCAAAATTGGATTGGGACGAGCAATGTTGCTCGCTGGTTTGCATCGACTCAAAGCTGCCGGTGTCGCCACTGCTATTCTCGGCGTTGATGCTGAAAATTCATCAGGTGCATTGCGGCTTTACGAGTCTGCTGGCTTCCACAATATTCGCGACAGCATTTCTTATGTTAAGGATGTTTGATCGATGTTACAGCGGGCGATCGCACTTTGACCCAAGAAACCGGGTTTTTTACCGAATCTGCGGGTTGCAACGAAATATTTTCCTGAAAAAACCAGGTTTCTAGCCACTCGTGTAAGTTTTATCTAAAAAACTTTTGCTACCCCCTTGACACCTATGTAGTATACACGTAGTATATAAATATGGCAAGTGCAGGACAAGCAAAAACCTGTATTTTTCGTGCAAATTCTGAACCTTGACAACTAAATATTGCTCAAAATTTCAACGAACATCAATTTGAAAGTCTTGTAATATAAACTCGATTGTCATGTTGTTACTTTATACGAAACTGTTCGGTTACAAACTGACTCGGCCAGAGTCAGATGTTGTACGAAATCAGTCTAATTTCAACGAATTTCCTGCGGATTCAGAACAGACAAGCTCTGCCAGATTTCAATCAAGCAAAAAGGCTGAGGAAATCCGCAATATCAAACAAGCTTATCATTTAGAACGGCGCTTCTTTTAGTAAAGATTATCAGATGTCGTGAATCTTTACCGATACTGGCAGTTTGCTAAGTCTCACAAAAAGCCAAATTCGAGAGCAGATAAGCTACCAATCCACAATCCAAAATTGCTCTAGGAGGTATCGGTAATGGTTCACATTCGTTTTGAAGGACGTTCCTATGACGTGGCAGAAGACCAACTGGGTATCGCGGCAGGAATGAGCGACAAGGCTATTAAGGAACGTCTGGCCAATCATTTTGATGTCAAGGGATCTCGCTTCGAGTCTTACGTGCTCGATCGCCGTCCCAGCGGTGATTTAATTGTGCGCCCAGAAGCTGTTTACGGCTAGAAATTCACTTAAAGCACCTATTAGACAGCGCACCCCAACTAAAGAAGCTTACAAACTGGAAACGTTCGACTTAAAATCGAATTGTAGGTTCAATTCCTACTTACCGCGAGGCTAAAGCTTCTCTGACTTGTGCGCTGCCTTTTATAGCTGAATTTTTTATATCTATCCGGTGCTTAAAAGTTCCACTTCGCGCCCCAACAAAGGAAGCTTACGTACTAGCTCATTGGTAGAGCATTTCTCTTTAAAGAAAAGGTCGCGGGTTCAACTCCTGCGTATGTGCCAACGGCTTTCTTAACTTGCGCGAAGTGACTTTATCTACAAAAAAAAAAGAATGAGCAATTTAGAATAATCACAAGTCAAAACTTTCTAGTTTAGAGATTAGAAAAATTTTGTTCCGCACCCTAACGAGTGAAGCGAATACACACATTCTAATCGATTGGTCGCAGGTTCAAATCCTGCCAGCCCCGTTTAAGGGGCTGTAGCTCAGGGGTAGAGCCATCGCACTGTCAAAACGCTTTGCTAACTTGTGCGGAACATCTCATATTTATAAATATTAGATGTAAAAGTGGTGAGGAGAATTAAATTATGAAAAATACAACTCTAATTTACCGACCGCCCAGCGAGATAGACAGTCTGATTCACGCTTTCCAAGAAGGCAGCCTGCCACGAAGTCAATGGACTCACGAAGCGCATTTAACCGTTGCCCTTTGGTATTTGTGTTATGACTCGGAGCAAGAAGCGATAAATGCGGTGCGGAATGGCATTAAACGTTACAACTCCGTTCAGGGAATTGAGACTACAAAAGATGGCGGATATCACGAAACCCTAACGCTGTTTTGGGTGCGAACTATTCGCCGGTATCTCGCCGATGAAAGCCGGAATCGATCGATGGTAAATCTTGCTAACGGTTTGATTGCAAAATATGCCGATCGCACTTTACCATTTCGCTACTACACGCGCGATCGGCTGATGTCTTGGGAAGCTCGAAATAACTGGGTTGAACCAGATTTGAGAGCGATCGAATTAGAAACAGTTTCCCTGAAATAGTTAATTTCAAATCGCAGTTTTTGCCGCGCCCCAATCGCGAGAGCTTACATACAGACCCTATTAGGTTTAGCCATAGGTTTACTAAAAAAAGCTCCCCAAACTTGCGCGGTGATTTTTAAATTTCACTCGCTAGCGTGCAACAACTGCCAACCACCGATTTTGAATACTTCTCAAATCCAAAATCCAAAATCGAATAGGAAGGTAACACCAATGAATATGAATACAGCAGAGCGCGATTTACGTTTGGAAATGCTCAACAGTCTGCTCACCACTCCTCACCGTGTATTAGAAAAAGTAGCAGAAATTCACAAGTTAATAATCGAATTAGACCCCATTTTTTACGGTCATTTAGCAGTGTGGTATCAACGTCACGGCGACGTGCGCGATCACAAGGAAGTTTTTGCCGGAAATTTGCTGACTTCGGCGCTGACGGAACACCGAGATGCCGGTTTTATGATGCTGCAAGAGTTCCCTCCCTACGAGGTTTCGCGGATTGTGGACTTTATGAAGCGGCACCAGAATAAGTTGCCCCGCAGCGCGCGCACTGCTGTCACTCGCTATCTGAAATCGCGGGAAAAGAATCCGCAGTTTTTTGATCGCGCGGCCATCCGCAACCGCAAGGCGATGAAGCATTTGTACGCAA
The DNA here is from genome assembly GCF_036700465.1 of Microcoleus sp. T3_A4. Lineage (NCBI taxonomy): Bacteria > Bacillati > Cyanobacteriota > Cyanophyceae > Oscillatoriales > Microcoleaceae > Microcoleus > Microcoleus sp. T3_A4. The sequence continues at coordinate 30,015 of NZ_JAUBOY010000033.1, forward strand.
CGCTGCACGTCAAGCCGAGCGATCGCGCTAACGCTATTCTGTTTAAAGACAATCCGCCGGAAGACTCTCTGGCATTCGTTTTGAAGCAGTTAGCAAAGGCGGCGACACCTGCGGAACAGGCGAATTTGATTGTTGAGTACAAGATTCCGTATACGATCGCAGTTGGTGCGATCAAACAGCTAACGCCAACGGTTTTGGCGGCGCTGATTAACTCGATGTCCCCGCAGGAAGTCATCAACAATTTGAAATCGATTCAGTCTCGCGGCGCGATGGATCACGCGGAAGTCAAGCAGTTGATTGACTCGAAGCTGGATGAAGCGGCAAAGTGCGATCGGGTTTCTGCTTACAAAGCGAGTGTTGCGGGTGCGGGCGCGAACTTCGACGCAGCAACGGCGGCGAAGCTGGAAGCGGTGACAAACGAACAGGTGAAGAAGCGCGGCAAGATTGCGAAAGCAACCGGTTTGTTGATTGACAAGTCTGGTTCGATGGAAAGTGCGATCGAAGTTGGGAAGCGTCTCGCTGCTTTGATTTCCGGCATTTCCGACGCTGAACTGTTCGTTTATGCCTTTGACACGATGCCGTATCCAGTGCAAGCAAATGGCAGCGAATTGACAGACTGGGAACGCGCTTTCAAGCACATTCGCAGTGGCGGCGGCACAAGTTGCGGTTGCGCGGTAGAAGCAATGCGAATTAAAAAGCAGGTTGTCGAGCAATTCATTATCGTAACAGATGAAGGCGAAAACACTGCACCTTATTTTGCAGATGCTTATCAGAATTACTGTCGCAGTTTGGGGGTAAATCCTGATGTTGTGATTGTGCGAGTTGGTGCTTGGTGCGAATATGTCCAGAAGCAATTGAAGGACAAACAAGTATCGGTAGAAACCTTTACGTTTGCGGGTGATTATTACTCCTTGCCGAATTTAGTGCCGATGTTGAGCCGTCCTTCGCGACTGGAATTGTTGATGGAAATTCTGGATACGTCGCTGCCTGTGAGGGATGACAAGTAAAATGTAGGGTGCGCCGTAGCGTACCTTACTTATTATATAGCTAAAATTGACATGGAGCTAAAGGAAAACACACTATGAAACTAGCTGAAGCTTTAATTTTAAGAGCAGACTGTCAAAAAAGAATGGAACAACTGCGAGCCAGGTTGACAAGAAGTGCTAAAGTACAAGAAGGAGAAGAACCTCCTGAAAATCCCCAAGCACTAATTAGCGAATTAGATGCAGGGGCGCAGGAACTGGAAGACTTAATTAAGAAAATTAACAAGACTAATTCGCTGACAACTCTGGAAGAGGGAGTGACTTTATCGGATGCTTTAGCCAAGAGAGATGTTCTCGCCCTTAAGCGTGGGATCTACAAGTCTTTAGTTGACGCAACCGCTTTGAGGCAAGACCGCTCTACTCGCTCAGAAGTCAAATTTTTTAGTACAATTAACGTTGGTGAACTGCAAACGCAAATGGATCGAATGTCTAGACAGTATCGGGAGTTAGATACTAAAATACAGCAAGCAAACTGGAATACTGAACTTATCGATTGAGCAAGTTGGTAGCCAATGCAATAGAAGCGAGCACAATCCCCAACAGGATTAAGTTGGATGGTACGGATGAGGGGCCATAACCAAGCGGGTTCAAACCCCGTATCACTAATCAAGCCTTGCATTGTTACAAACGTACAGGGCATTGTTAAAGTTACTACCGCGTGCTGGTCTATTGATATTGGTGAGGGTGGGTTAGGGGTTTATTGCTCACTTGCAAAAGGTATGTGGAATTCCTGAAGGCTGTGAGACTGTTAAAATTTCGATTTTTTTCATCTTCAACCGAAAGCGTTTTCCCTATTTTAAATTATTCTCTAATTTGAGCGATAATTGCTTGTAATTCTGGATTAGCGATGGATGACACTAACTGGGAATCCGCACCAGCCAAAGCAGCGCGTAACTTTTCCGAAGTCAGTGCCGGATATTTCTCTAACACCTGCTGTTGAGTCCATCCCGCAGCAAAGAGCCCTAGCAAAAATTCTACAGACAATCGAGTTTCTTTCACTTCGGGTTTACCTGCTGAAGTTTTGGGTTCGAGATGAATGAGCTTTCGCCAGTCCATTGTTTTACTTAAACGATTTGGGAAGATTCCGCCGATTATACTGCATTTGGACACAGTAGAAACACGGGCCTCGTTGACTGATTGTGTAACATGATACGGCAGGTAATACCACTTTAGTTTTTAGATTTTAGATTTTAGATTGGGAATCACTGATGACAACCAGGGTTGGGAGTTTGGCGACAGTGGCATTTTTTTTAAGCTGGTGTCATTTCCCCATTTTGCGATTAAATTGTTATTACGATCGCAGTACAGCACTTTCTTATAGACTAGAGTAATGGGGTAGCGAGGGGGCGATCGCCCTTTTTCCTTTTGTCCGTTTCAATACCAAACCGCGTTAGCGTTAGCTTTCGCGATCCGAAGGAAAGCCCGCCCCTACGGGGGCTACGCCAACGAAGAGGATCGCACTAAATCTCAACCCACTGTCTAACGAACTGTGCAACCCACGGTGCAACCCACAATACAACTACTTTAACTTCTTAAAACTATGGGAAAAAAGTCGAAAGCCAAAAAATCCCAGGTCAAAAAATCCAGTTTGCTCTGCCAGCGACTCCAAGAAGCTCTCGATCGAGGCAGTAAAGTTTGGATTAAAACAAATAATAGCAGTTTCGGCGGCATCCCGACTAATTTGTTCGGGGAGTTTGTGGAACTTTTGGTGATAGTTCCCCCTAACGAACAGGCGGAACATATCGATGCTTACGGGCAAGTTACGTGGCTGATTCGACTCTCTGATATTATTGCACTTGCTTACCCTACTGAATACTGGTCTAAAGATAGATTAGAAAGTTTGCTGCCACCAGATGCAGTTACCTCCGAAGTAAGAGATTAGCTGCGTCGAGTGTGCATTGCGTACCCTAATTTTAGCTGAGTTGTATTTGGTATGGTGTGCAATGCACACCATACCAAATACAAATTTTTAAGCTGTTTGAGCAGCCAAAATATACACCTCTTCCACCGATTTTTATCAGTTTAATTAGTTGTTGCAAGCTGAAAGCTGCACTTTACAACTGCCGCCCTCTAGTTCGCTGCAACCTGCGAGAGCTTGAGCTTCTGCTGCTTCTTTATCGTCGCCCCAGCCCGCACCGGCTCCTCCTTTGCCTACTGCGATCGCTCCACAATTATTACTATTAGATGTCAGGGGTTCGCAGTCGTTCGCACCTCCGCTTTGTTCATTGCAGACGGCTACTGCTGCGTTTAGTGCTTCTTTCTCTGTAGCATGGTCCCAACTAATACCAGTGGCGTCAGAAGTCGGAGAATAAGCAGTAGCTCCATAGCTGTCCTGAGCTTTAGCTACCTGGACTGACCCCAAAATAGGAACTGTCAGAGCTGTCACTACAACCAACTTAGAAAAAAGCTTTGGCAGCATATTTACTTGAGATATTTACAAGGTTAAAATTCTATCCTCGCTCAATATTATATTAGGATATTCATTCGTGTCAAGAGTGTTTACAATTCTTTGTATTGGCTTTAATTAAAAGTGCGTTCTGTACAATAAGTAAGATTAGGGAGGTCAATCCATTGGCAGATATTCGCAGAATTCTCAGCCAACTTGCGGCCCAAGAAGGGCAGCTACTCGATACCCAATTTTTGGCGCCCTGCGTGCGCGGAGGAAGCGTACGGATAAGAGTTAGCTCAATGGTTTATACTTTTCAACCCCAGCCGCGCAAATTTGAAGGATGGGCTATTTTTAGGCCGATTAATGAGAAAATTGCTGCGGTGATTGAGGAACCGAGTTGGCCGCAAGTTGCCGAGTATTTGCAACTGCTCGTACCCGTTCGCTTGCACTTGGCTTACGTGCTGCAAGGGCAAACTTGGCTGGCTTATCCGGTTAACGAATCTGATGCTAAACAGCGCACGGGTGTTGCCAAACCCGTACCCGTGCATTTAGTAACAGAAGGTTCGCAGTTTGAGCCGATTGTTGCGCGGTGGGACGGTCATTGTTTGTGGTTTGAAGAGATTGACAGGCGCGCCGATCCGCTGCCCTCTGAGAAGTTGAAAGCAGCTTTAAAAAAGTTGATTTTGCCTCAAGATATTCGCTTTAAAGGAATGACGCCGGAAATGCGAACAGTTTACGAATTGGTGTCCCGAAATATTAAAGGTTTCGATCCGAAAGTGCGGGAAGAAAAGCGCTTGCAGCGGGCGTTGAAAATGGGAGGCGGTGAATTGCGGGATTTTTTCGATCGCGAAAATTATTGGCTAGTTGAATGGACTAGCGGAACGGGAGAACACCACACTTCTGCGATCGCCAAAAATGACTTGACAGTTATGAGTGCGGGGATTTGTCTCAGCGGATTGGACAAAGACTTCGACTTGCAATCATTAGTTGGAGTAGTTGAAGATAGATAGTAAATAATGACTACTGACTACTGACTACTGACTACTGACTACTGACTACTGACTACTGACTATGAGTATATTTTTTCACGAACAACTTTACAGAAGTGCGGCAGTGATGTCGCAGATCAAAAATTTCCCGGTAACGGTGTGCGGGGCGGGTGCTTTGGGTGCGAATATTACAGAAAGTCTGGCGCGATCGGGCTTTTGTCAGTTAAAAGTCATCGATCGCGATCGCATCGAGGAACGCAACCTTTCCACTCAACCCTATTATCGATCGGACATCGGCGCATTCAAAGCCAAAATTCTCGCCAACAACCTCTACCGCGCTTTGTCCGTCAGCATTGACGCGCACTCAAAAGAATTGACACCCGCAAATGTCGATCGGCTGCTTGCCAACAGCGCCACAATCATCGATACTTTTGATAACAGTGTCGGGCGGCAAGCAGTCAAGGATTACTGTGCGAGTGTCTCCCTTCCCTGCGTGCACGTCGGATTAGCTGCCGATTACTCCGAAATAATTTGGAACCAACACTATCGGGTTCCTTCAGCGACGAATGATGACGTTTGCGATTACCCGCTGGCGCGAAACTTGGTAATCCTGACAGTTGCAGTTGCCTGCGAAGTTATTGTTACCTTTGCTGCTACCAAACAGCAACAAAATTTAACTTGCACGATCGGAGATTTTGCAGTAAAGCCACTTATATTGTAGAATGTCGGTTGACTGTTGCCAGAAACCAGGTGAATCGAGATTGGATGCCCCCATCCCAGAAACCCGGTTTCTCACCCTCAAACAATCGTCCAACTTGCAAAAAACGCTTGAGAAAATTAACAGGGAAAGTATGGTTGGATCGCAGACTTTTTATTATTTACTTGCAGTTCTGGGCTTATTAGTTTTGACTGGCGCAAATGCAGCAAACTATACAGCGGGCAGCGCAATTTGCCCCACTAATGATTGCCATGAACCAGTAGTAAGACACCATAAAAGGATTTTAAAATGTGGCTCGAAAGGGCACGATGTGAAGAAACTGCAAAAGTTGTTGAACGCGCGGGGCTTGTCCCGACACCCGATCGTAATTGATGGCGTTTTCGGTCCGACAACCGAAGATGCAGTGAAAAGATTTCAGCGGCAAGCTCATATTCCTGTAGACGGAGTTGTGGGAGGCAAAACTTGGGACAGATTGTTTGCTAGTTCGTAAATTTAAGCACTGGACAACAAAGGTTCCTAAGTCATTATTGCTAATCATTAATCGCTGTGGTTTGTAGTTGCACAGATAGCACGTTTTGTGCAACTACAGACCCAGAATATTTCATCAACAATCAATCGCGTACTAGATTGCTAATGAATGAAGTTTTAGATTTTTGGTTTGGTCGATCGAACTCTCTTGAGTTTGGCAAAGTCCACAAGAAATGGTTTGAAAAAGATGCGGATTTTGATGCAGAAGTGCGATCGGGCTTTCTCCCGCAATACGAACTAGCCGCCTCCGGTCAACTCGACTCATGGAAAGATTCCCCCGAAAACTGCCTAGCATTAATTCTACTGCTCGATCAATTCCCGCGTAATATGTTTCGCGGAACACCTCAAGCATTCGCCACAGATAGCAAAGCTTTAGCCACCGCAGAATACGCTATTAATCATAACTTTGATCGCGAATTGCTGACTGTACAAAAATGGTTTATTTATCTGCCTTTTGAACACAGCGAAAAATTAGAAAACCAGCAAAAATCTGTGGAACTATTTCGCCAACTCAGCGGCGAACCTGACAGCGATTCAGTCATTGAATACGCGCAGAAGCATTTGGAAATAATCGAACGTTTTGGGAGATTTCCCCACCGCAATGAAATTCTAGGACGCGAAACAACCCCCGAAGAAGCGGAATTTCTCAAACAACCCGGTTCTGGATTTTAAAGGGCGATCGCAAAATGTCGATCGTTCTGATATATTCGAGGTTGTAGAGGCGGTTTGAGCGCGCAATCAGAACCAACAGCAGGCAATCTGTCTACAAAACCCGCCCCAACCCAGCGAATCTCAAATTGAATAGTGAAATTATAAAAGAAGATAAATTCTTGATTCAACAAAAAGTAGACGCTGGCGAAGAATTTATTAATCCCCCCATCGTCACCCGCGATACTGCACTCGATAAATCCGGTTGTTCGCTTCCTCAGTAAACAACAAACTCCCGTCAGGTAAAACCAGCAAACCAACCGGCCTCCCCCAAGTTTTCGGGCCAGACGGATCTGTGAGAAAACCAGTCAGAAAATCCTCATAATAACCTTGAGGGCGTCCGTTCGCCGCATTAAAAGGTACAAACACGATTTTATAACCAGTTCCAGCGTTCCGATTCCAACTGCCGCGAAACGCCACAAATGCCCCGTTGAGAAATCTTTTGGGAAACGTTTTGCCGTCGTAAAACTGAAGCCCCAAAGCTGCCGAGTGCGCCTGAAACAAAACGTCCGGCATTAATGTTTTAGCTGCTAAATCAGGTCGATCGCTATTGCCGTTTCTGGCGTGGCGCGGGTCGAGCAAATTCGGCTTAAAATAAGTGTAAGGCCAGCCGTAAAACTCGCCTTGACGAATTCTTGTCAAGTAATCCGGCACCAAATCATCTCCCAAACCGTCGCGTTCGTTGACTGTCGTGTAGAGTTGATTGGTTTTTGGGTGAAAATCCAATCCCACCGGATTTCGCAAACCGGAAGCAAAAATTTGCTGGTTCTTGCCGTCCAAATTCATCACTTGAACAGATGCCCTCGGCAGGGGTTCGACATCGGCATTAGACTGCGATCCAACTGAGACGAAAAGCTTGCTCTTGTCGGGGGAAACCACAACATTTCGCGTCCAGTGTTGGTTGTAGCCACCGCCCGGTAAATCGGCAATTTTTTGACCAGTACCAGTTAATTGTTCCTGCCCTTTTGTGTAGGGAAATCGGCGGACTTCAGCGGTATTTCCGAGGAAAAAATAGCGATCGGCAAAACCCATGCCAAAGGGAATATTTAACCCGTTTTGGGCACTGGCAAAAGTCTTGCGAACCTCAGCAACCCCATCGCCGTTGGCATCTCGCAACAGTGTAATCCGATTTTGCCGGGTTTCTGTTACCAAAACATCACCTGTCGGCGTCAAAGCCAGCCATCGGGGAGCGTCTAAATTGTCAGCAAAAACGTTGACGACAAAGCCAGGAGGCACTCGCAGCACTGGCGATGCGGGAATCGGTACTACTTGAGGAGGTTTTGAGGCGCTTTCGCTGGCTCCTGGCTGCGGCAAAGTAGTTGCAACAATACGGATTGGCTGCGGCGACAGCGGTTTGGTCGGTACAATTTGATTTGTCCCAACATTTGCCAGCGGTGCACGGGAGGGAATTTGCGACACGGGGCCGTTGTCGCCCACAGCAGGGGCGATCGCATCTGTAGCTCGATCGCACGCAATCATCGGCAACAGCAGAATTAGCAGCAAGAAACGCAGGTAATACATAGCAGCGATTTCTCCACAATTGCTGGACAATTCTATTATTCTAACTGCTATTCAACAGCTAAGCCACCGCCGGCGCGGTGGCTTAATTCCATTTACTGATACCAGTTGTACAAAACAATGCAACTGTAGGCCTGTGCTCCAAACTTTGAGCTCGATCAGTCAATCGATTTTAGATTTTAGATTTTAGATTTTAGATTTTAGATTGAAGAACGCCACCCCACGAATGAATCCGGGGGCCCCGGATCAAATTGCTTGATCGTCATTGCCCATTCCCAATCGAAAATCTAAAATCAAAAATCAAAAAGGGTATAACCTAGGTCTACCAAAGTCCTCTCACAGGAGCCGGACGGGGAGCCGGAGCCGGAATTGGACGGGGAGCCGGAATCGGAGCCGGAGCCGGAGCCGGACGAGGAGCCGGACGCGGTGGCGGTTCTGGAGCCGGACGCGGTGCCGGTGCTGGGGTTGCGGGACGAGCAACCGTTGTGGCTACAACCTTATAATCGGGGATCACCGCGATATTTTGGATCTGAGAGCCGGCGACGGTGGCTCTGACTTTCATTCCCGGTACTAGGCCAATAATTCTCAGGACGCATCTTTGAATCCTGAGAGTCCTGTACGGCGCGCTTTCTTCGCGAATAGTTACTACATCGCCGACAATACTTTTGACAAAACCGACAATGGTTGTAGTGTTTGCTGTTGTGGTGGTCTGCGTTTGGGCTATTTGAGTTGCAGGGTTAGCCATCGCAGGATTTACTGAGACCGCCGAAATTACCACCGACAGTGTTGCACCTGTCAATAATTTGATGTTCTGAAGACGCATTGAAACCTCACATTAACTGCTATTCAGGGTCGGGTTTGCTTCCGATGCACGAAAGTCCCAACCTCTATACCTAATCCAGTTTAATCCCCAGAGTAGGAAATTTATGACAATCTCAAAAAAAGATTATCGAACAAGTATTGAAAGACTAAATTTTACATCATAAGTTCCCGATTTACAACAAGTTCAGCGGTTTGCATCTCTAGAGTGTTGCCGTGATATATTGAGTTTATTCGATCGACCGTTGCAGTTTTTTTCCGCAGACCTAACTGTTCCTGGGAGGAACTCTACCCAAAGACAGATTGTGCTTGCCGGATATAGCAGCGCCATAGTTTGAATAGTCGATCGCCAGTCGGCCCTTGCTAAAAAAGCAAATTAGTCGGAGGTAAAATTTAATCATTTTCTTGCAAGATTTACGCATAAACCGGGTTTCTTTAACGACATTCTATTGCGTAACTCCACTGAGCAGCTTATAAAAACCTTGTTGTTTTGGTATTATTGCGTAAGCTGTGTGTTGAGTTACAAGTTATCAGTGGTGGAATTTCAACTACAAACAGTGCCGCGCAGTTGCGGTCAAAAAGCCATCTCAAAAATTTTCTCATGGGGTGCTGTTGGCGGATAATTAGATAGGAACTTTGTAGGAACTGCTGGTTAGGAGTTTAGCGAACAAAAAAATGGTGAACAGCAAATTTTTATTTAATAAGCTAATTGTGCTTAGCTTGAGTGCAGTCGCGCTGTCGGTGGGCATACAGCAGCAGGCGACTGCTGAAGTGGTGGCTAATTCAAGTAATAGTGCGATCGCAGCGCAGCGGCCCACATCCGAGACACAATTGCCGAATCTCGGAACCCCAGAACTACCACCCTTGGGAGAACCATTTCGTTATATTCCCCAGGAACCAAAGCCTGCAGTAAATCCTATTGAGGAAGTGCGTTTAGTCCTGAAATTGCGAGAACGCCGCGTCTATGTTTACCGACAAAATAAGGTGCAAACCAGTTTCCCGGTTGCTGTGGGAAAAGGCGGCTGGGAAACTCCTACTGGCAATTTTAAAGTTATGCAAATGATCAAAGATCCTGTTTGGCAAAATCCTTGGACAGGAGAACTTATTCCTGCTGGGCCAGACAATCCATTAGGGAGTAGGTGGATGGGATTTTGGACGGATGGCAAGAATGTGATTGGTTTTCATGGTACTCCGAATCCAGAGTCGATCGGGGGGGCGGCTTCTCACGGTTGTGTCAGAATGTTTGACAAAGACGCACAGGCTTTATTTGAGAAAGTCGCAGTTGGCACACCGGTGATAGTTGAGCATTAGTTATTTGGAGGTTGGGGTGCATAAAAACAAATGAACAGGCAAGATGCCTGTTCCACAAAGACTTAAATTTGGTTGTGGGCTGGGCATCATGCCCGCCCCTGAAAGACTTATTGATAATGCAGCTATTGGGTGAGTTAAAACTTACATTTTGCACCCCTCTCAGCAACAGGCTTTTCGGCCTGTTCCACAAAGAGTTAAATAGATTGCTGATATTTTTCCAGCAACTCCGGGATGTAATCGTAGCCATCAACACCGATCGCCGGAATGATATTCGCTCGACTTTTAGCCAAAGCTTGTTTAAAAGATTCAGCCCCCATTTGACCCCGCAAAATAGTCAACAAGCCAGCCGATTGACGCCACTCCATCGCACCAATTTGCTCCAAAGTATACATCCCCAAACTGCCCGCAAATATCGCTTTTTCTAGTGAGTTGATTCTGTAATAAGCTTGAGCCAAGTAAGCCAAATTCAGACCTTGCAAATATAAATCCCCTGAGAATTGAGCCGCTTGCCAACCTTTGAGCAAATATTCGATCGCACCTTCAGCATTTTCCAGGGCGATTTTAGCAATACCAAGACTGCTGGAACAAAAAGCTTGACTTTGGCGATCGCCCAATTTTTCCGATAGCAACAAACCTTGTTCCAAATAACCGATCGCACTCTCGTAAACCTCCGGTTCCACCTCCTCCAACTGCCGCGCTTGAAACACTTCGCTGTAGCCCAAATTAGCCAGAGCATTTGCCTCGCCTTGTCGCTCTCCCGCTTGTCGTGCCATAATTAAAGCCCGCTGGCTGTAATTAATCGCTTCCTGATAATTTTTTTGAGCAACATAGTTGCGGCTGATGTGATTGAGATTGGCAACTTCGCAAGCTTTGTCTCCTTCGGTACGGGCAATTTCCAGCGCTTGCTTGTGCAGCAAGAGCGATCGCTCATAGGCCCCAGCCGCCTGCATCGAATAACCCAAAAGCGTCAGAATCCGAGCTTTCGCTTGAGTGCCTTCAACTCGCCGCAGCGGTTCATCTAAATAATCCAAAGTATGCCGCAGAGCTTTACCATCAAACGAAGCAAAGATTCCCCCGTAAAGCGGAAAGTATTCTCGCTGAGAAAAAGCGCGCAAAATTTGCAAAGTTACTTGAAAACAAGCATTTGCCAACTGCTCGCCACTCTTTGTAGAATTATTAAACCCACTAGCTAGCTGACTCCAAATTACCGCAAAAGTAATGTAAGTAGAAATTGAAGCTTTTGTGGACACTTTGGAATCATAAACTTGCTTATCAAACCATGTCGCCAACGCCCGCTGCAAACACTGCAATATAATCGCCACTTCCACCAATATGCCTAAATCTAAACTCGATTTCTGGGCTGCAAATTGAACGACAGATTCACCAAGCGCTATAGTATTCAAAAGAGCCTGGGTAAAGGGACTATTAACTTTTTTGGCCCAAAAAGCCCAAGGCCCATTTTGTTCGGGACTACCGGCAAATCCTAGCTGCTGCGGCTGATAAATCCAGCCCACGAGTTCCGGTTCCAAACGCTGCCAAGATTCTAAACCTTTGGCGATGCCGGCGGTGATTTGCTGCAAATCTTGTTCGGTTTCGGGATTGGCAGTTTGCAGCATTTGTTGGTGCAGAGATTTGGCTAATTGCTGCAATTGATCTAGAGTCAGCGGATGTTCTTTATTCGGATCAATTACTTGCAATAATGCCAAGAGGCGGGCGTTAGATTCAGCAGTAACGATTTGTTGGATAGAGGATGCAATTGCGCGATCGACGCGGTTATCTTTCTGCCAGCGTTCCCATTCTCCTTGGATGGTTTTGAGAGCTCTGAGGCTGCGATTTGCCTTTGCTTGTTTGATTTCGTCTTTTTCATTTCTGAGTTGATTTTCGGCGGCATCAAGGCGTTCGCCGAAACAGCGTTCAAAGATTTCGCCAGTACCGGTACTAATGTCTTGCACCAGCATTTGATAAACTTGTTCTTTGGAGCGAATTTGACCTTTGAGGGTGATTTCGACAATTTTGTCGATTAGGGCTAGGTAGCGATCGCGCAGTGAGGTAGAGTCTGGCATAATTTATTTTTAGTTAATAAGTTTTTATGGACAGCGCTTGCAGCTTGCACCATTTCATGCTGCTATTTAATTTTACAGCTCATCTGGATTAATGCCCATTTCTCTGAGGCGATCGGCTAAACTATTTGCCCGCTGACTTTCTGATTCGGCACGCTGACTTTCTAATTCAGCTCGCTGACTTTCTAATTCGGCTCGCTGCCTTTCAAACTCCTCTGGAGTCAGAACCCAATTGCCACTGACATCGTACCAACGCAGCCACAACCTCGAACAACCTTGATAACAACCTTCCCACAAACCTATACCTAATTCTAATTCCGGTATCCAGAATCGGGGTTCGGTTAAAACTTGTTCGCGGTAACGATTGCTAATCAAACGAAATACTCTCAGTTGATTGTTGTACCGACTAAAAACAAAGTAGTAAGGAATCTGCAAAATCTGTTCGTAAACTCGCCACTTAGTAGGCGGTTTATTTGGTGTTTCTTCTGTGATTCCTAAATCCTCATCTTCAGTTCCAGGTGATAGCAGTTCTACTACTACCAGAGGACTGACATTTTCTTGCCACATCACGTAGCTGAGGCGTAATTCGTCACCTCGATAAAATCTCGGAACCCCCAAGACGACAAACCAATCAGGTCTTTTGTACCAATTGAGATGGTTAGAATCGTAGTAGAGATTAAGGTCTGTCGCTATAAATATTTGTTCGGGCGGATGGTTTGCGGGCCGACAGGTTAAACGCAGCAGTTCAGGTTGAAAGTCGTGGAATTCGTCAGGCAAACCGGGTTCCTCCGGGTCTTCACTGGGTAAATCATACATCGTAGGGAGGACTTTTGTTTGCGAAGGCTGCGAATCCGGTACGTACATCGTCATAAGATTACCCAGGCGAGACGGCTTGAGGAGATTGAAGCGGTACGGTAATTGTAATATTATAGCGCGATGTGATTTCTTGTGGCAGAAAGTCAGTATCTTTTACACCGGGAATTTTATCGAGATAGCAATTTTTTACGGCTAACAGAAAGCCTGCGATCGCTTCTGATGAATTTTGGGAGTCGGCTACCTTCAAGAAATCTTGCCATTAACTCTCATCGTTGCCGTTAATATCTAGCAGTGTAATCGCTGACTTTATCCTCTGTTCCGCTGCGGTTTATTTGGTTTAAATAGTGCAGTATTAACTCAAAAATAGTAGCGAGTAAATTGCCGTCTGTCGTGCCTTTTTTCTTGGCAATGAGTGGTTTGACATAGAGTTTTGCTAGCAAAACGGTGATGTTTCTGCCGCCGGCTATTTCGGTTTTAAGGTTTCGTAGATTTTGAGCAGCCACAGTGGGCGGATGCCAAAGGTTCGGAAGAGGAAAAATAAGTAAATTCCCCAGATGTAGGGACTTTTGGGAAGTGATTTGATGCAGGGGCGATTGCTTTGTTCAGCTTTGAGAGCATTGATGTATACACGGAGATTTGGGATCCTTGGTTGTGACAAATTAGCTTTAGGTTCGTCCAAAATTTTTAAGGCTGATTCTAGGTTTGATACAGCCTGATTTAACTCCGGTGAAGTTAGCGTCTTTGCTTTTTCTTGAAGGTGAAGAGCAATACTTAGCAAGACAGGGGTCGCAGGGCTACGCAGATTGGCATCGGAGTCTTTCAGCAGCGGAACTAGCTGCGGCACAACAGTTTTAGCTTCTGCACCAATCGTCCCCAAAGCAGAGGCTGCACTACTACGCAGATTGGCATCGGAGTCTTTCAGCAGCGGAACTAGCTGCGGCACAACAGTTTTAGCTTCTGCACCAATCGTCCCCAAAGCAGAGGCTGCACTACCTACGCACATTTGCATTGGAGTCTTTCAGCAAGACTATTAGCTGCGGCAATGCAGTTTAAGCTTTTGCACGGATTTTTTTCAAAGCAGAGGCTGTACTACTACGCACATTTGGATTGGAGTCTTTCAGCAAGACTATTAGCTGGGGCAGTGCAGTTTTAGCTTCTGCACCGAAACTTCCCAAAGCATTGGTTGCACTACTACGCACAGTTGCATCTGAGTCTTGAAGCAGGGAAATTAGCTGTGGTAGTGCAGTTTTAACTTCTGCACGCATCCTTGCCAAAGCATAGTCTGCACGGCTACGCACCTTTGCATCGGAGTTTTTCAGCAACAGAATTAGCTGCGGCACAGCAGTTTTAGCTTCTGTACCCATCTTTCCCAAAGCATTGGCTGCACGGCTACGCACATTTGCATCGGAGTCTTTCAGCAACAGAATTAGCTGCGGCACAGCAGTTTTAGCTTCTGCACCCATCCTTCCCAAAGCATAGTCAGCACGGCTACGCACAGTTGCATCGGAGTCTTTCAGCAACAGAATTAGCTGCGGCACAGCAATTTTAGTTTCTGCACCAACCGACACATCTGAGTCTTTCAAGGTTTTGACAAAGGCAGGAATAGCAGGAAGACCGATTTGTCTTAGAACCTCAGCAGCACTCTGGCCGACTGACAAATTCTGATCCTGCAAAGCTTCCATCCTATCAGGGATGGCTGGTTCACCTATTTTTCGTAACAGCTTAATAGCTGGATCAAGTGCCATTTCATCGTTAATATTTAACTTCTCGGTGAGGAAGGCAATCTGTTTGGGATTAGCTGTGGGTTCCTCCCCAATTCCAGTCGCAGCATTGCGAGTCAACAGCAAAGGCGATGTGAAAGATAGAAACGAGAGGGCAATTACGGCAGCTAATCTGTGTCGGTAGTGCTTCGTCATGGGCTAGAATCCTTGTGTTTGATGAGCCGTCTCAGCCATTTGAATAATTGTGTATACATTCTCATCAAACTGTTTCAGGACTCCGGGCGATCTAAATTTGTGCTTGCCCGTGGTGCAATCGATCGCCCTAAATACTGCTTAAAAAGGGTGACTTTAAGAACATTCGGCAGTCTAAGGCATAATTAGATATCTTATATTCGTTCTATGATGTGTTTATGATTTCCGAACCCCTTACCCTCTCAACAAGCAATCCTGTTTTAGCGGCAAAAGGATTAACTCGTCGTTTTGGCGGTTTAATTGCTGTAAACAACGTATCTTTTACAGTTGAAAAACACGAAATTTTTGGATTAATCGGCCCTAACGGCGCGGGCAAGACAACTCTATTTAATCTAATGACTGGACTGATACCTGCTTCTAGTGGCAACCTGATTTATCAAAATGAAAATATTTCCCAATTGAAGCCTTATCAAATTGCTAATAAAGGTATTGCCAGAACTTTTCAAAATATCCGGTTGTTTGGGGAACTTTCTGCTGTGGAAAATGTGGCGATCGCCCGACACATCCACAGTCGATCGGGCAATCCAGTTTTATCGGTGCTGGCGGGGATTTTCGGCTTGCCAGCATCTAACGCAATGGAACGCAAAACCCAGCGAAAAGCCTTAGAATTGTTGGATTTAGTCGGATTGGGCGATCGCGCGGGCGAACAAGCCAAAAACTTGGCCTACGGCGACCAGAGGCGCTTAGAAATTGCCCGCGCTTTAGCCTTAGAACCGCAAATACTCTTGTTAGATGAACCGGCAGCGGGCATGAATCCCAATGAAAAGCACAAATTAAGCGAATTTATCCGAGAAGTACGCCAGCAATTCAATTTAACTGTAATATTGATCGAGCATCATGTACCGCTAGTTATGGGGTTGTGTGATCGGATTGCCGTGTTGCATTTCGGTCAGCTTATTGCTTTGGGAGAACCTGCTGTTGTGAGAAATGACCCGGCGGTGATTGAGGCTTATTTGGGAGATGAAACGTAGAAATTGTAAATGTTTGCCTGCTCTGACGGGGAACGAGTAAAATTAATAGTTAGCCTTAAATGAATCTTCCAGCCCTCTTAAGAGGAATTTAGCTATGAGCCAGGTTTCAACCCCTGGTTCACTGCTGGAAAAGAGACAGTTTTGTTATCAAAAATCCCGTCACACAAAATGCAAGATAGCCCACCTAAAACACACCAAAACATCCTCTTAGAAATCAAAAATGTTTCTGTAAATTATGGCGGAATTCAAGCCATACAAAATATTAATCTCACGATTAATGCAGGCGAGGTTGTCAGTCTCATCGGTGCCAACGGTGCGGGCAAAAGTACCACCCTGAGAGCGATTTCTAAAATAGTTAATTTGCGGCAAGGACAAATTATTTATAGCGGGCGCGATATTAGCCGCCGCCAAGCTCACGAAGTTGTGAAATTGGGAATCGCCCACAGTCCCGAAGGGCGGCGGGTTTTGGCCCAGCAAACTGTGTTAACTAACTTGGAATTGGGGGCCTATATTCGATCGGACTCGGCGGCAGTAAAAGCCGATTTAGATCGCCAATTTGAGATATTTCCGCGCCTAGCAGAAAGGCGCCGCCAGCTAGCAGGAACCCTCAGCGGCGGGGAACAGCAAATGCTGGCGATCGCCCGTGCGCTGATGAGTCGCCCGAAGCTGCTATTATTAGACGAGCCTAGTTTAGGTTTAGCACCTGCGATCGTCAAAGAAATTTTTGCAATCATTC
Organism: Microcoleus sp. T3_A4; assembly: GCF_036700465.1. Taxonomy (NCBI): domain Bacteria; kingdom Bacillati; phylum Cyanobacteriota; class Cyanophyceae; order Oscillatoriales; family Microcoleaceae; genus Microcoleus; species Microcoleus sp. T3_A4. The sequence goes on from NZ_JAUBOY010000033.1 coordinate 46,594, forward strand.
AAAACTTGCGCTCTACGGGCGTTACAATCCTTTTAGTGGAACAAAACGCCAGTTTAGCACTGCAAATTGCCGATCGGGGTTACGTGCTAGAAGCTGGTAATATTACTCTCACAGGTATTGGAGCGGATTTGCTAAACGACGAGCGAGTCAGGAGCGCATATTTAGGATGATGTGGTTAATTTTGGCAAGTTTGAGCGCTTTTTTTGAAGCAGTAAAAGATGTTGTTAGCAAGCACAACCTGAAAGCAAACGACGAATATGTCGTAACTTGGTCGCTAACATTTTTTACAGCAGCCTTTTTAACTCCCTTGCTATTTATTATAGAAATACCTCCCTTAAACCAGCAATTTTGGATAGCTTTGTTAATCGGAGGCACCATGAACGCCGTCATTGCTCTCCTCTACATTAAAGCCATCAAACTGTCGGATTTATCCCTCGCCGTGCCACTGGTAGCTTTGACGCCCTTATTCATGCTGCTGACTTCACCGTTAATTGTCGGTGAATATCCCAACTTTTTTGATGGTATTGGAGTTTTTCTCATAGTCATGGGATCTTATCTATTAAACATCAAAGAAAAATCTCAAGGCTACTTAGCCCCATTCAAAGCACTTCTGCACCAACCCGGGTCAAAATTGATGTTACTCGTAGCTTTTCTCTGGAGTATTACCACAAATTTTGACAAAATCGGCGTGCAAAACTCTTCCCCGATTTTTTGGGTGTTCGCTTTATTGACGAGTATGAGTGTCCTATTGCTGCCAGTTTTACTGCACAAAACCTCTAACCCCAAGCGCCAAATTATCCAATACTTACCGATGCTAATGGCAACGGGGTTTTTCAATGCTTTAGGAGTCATTTTTCAGATGCAAGCTTTGACAATGACTTTAGTCGTGCAAGTAATAGCACTTAAGCGTACCAGCGTATTAATGGGTGTACTGTTCGGCCATTTCATTTTCAAGGAAAAAGATATTCAGGAAAGATTTTTAGGGGCTGCTATCATGATGGGAGGAGTTTTATTTATAACATTATAAAATTTTCATATTTTATGTAATTTGGTTCGCGGCCTCGGAATGCAAGTCCTCTCCAAAATCCTACGACTTACATTCCGAGGCTGCGAACGCTTTTTTCGTGGCATAATTAAGCGAGAGGCTGTGCCTCTGAGACTTCGTTTAATTTCGACTTGTTATATATAGAGGAAAAATTAATGCACAAAATAGCCGCCACACCGGGAGGTTGGAACCCTCAAGCAGAAGGAGTAATTTTTATTCAGCAAACCCCAGCACCAATAGTATTTATTAGTGCTGCTGACACCGACATTCAAACACTCGCGGCCGCCGCCTCCAAAATGCCTGCCGAATTCCCCAAAATGCGCGCAGTAAACCTGCTTCAGTTGCAGCAACAACTAACAATTGATACTTATGCCGAGGAAGTTTTAGAACGCGCAGAGGTAATAATCTTAAGACTTTTAGGAGGGCGTTCTTATTGGTCTTACGGGTTAGAAATTCTGCGAGAAACGGTGCAAAAAACTAACGCCTCACTGATTGTAATGCCGGGAGAAGACAGTCCCGATCCAGATTTAATCAGCCATTCCAATGTATCGCTGTCAGCAGTCAATAAACTGTGGCGCTATTTCACAGAAGGCGGAGTCCAAAACTTTGTTAATGCACTAAAATTTGCCGCCGATACTTGCCTCAAAACTGCTTATAATCCGCCCCTACCTCAAACAGTTTCCCGCGTCGGAATTTACGAATGGGGCGGAGAAGCGGGGGCGTGTTTTGCAACTTTACAACCAGATTCAGATCCCCCTAAATCCCCCTTAACAAGCGGGACTTTGACAACTTCTTCCTCCCCCCTTATTAAGGGGGGCTGGGGGGGATCTCCGGGTTTACCAACCGACGCTGATCCCCCTAAATCCCCCTTAACAAGCGGGACTTTGACAACTTCTTCCTCCCCCCTTATTAAGGGGGGCTGGGGCGGATCTCCGGGTTTACCAACTACATCTAAAGTCGGAATTTTATTTTATCGCGCTCATTATTTATCAGGAAACTTAGCACCAATTGATGCACTTTGTCAAGCTCTAGCAGAGCGAAACTTAGTACCGATTCCCGTCTTTGTGTCTTCTCTGCGGGAACCAGATTTGCAAATAGAATTGCTGGAATATTTCCAGCCAAAAGAATCAGAACCAATTCAATTATTGCTAAACACTACAAGTTTTGCAGTCTCCGGTTTTAGCAGCCAAGAACCGGCACAAAACAGCTTAAAATCCTTAGACGTTCCAGTATTGCAAGCAATCTTCAGCGGTGGCGGTTTGGAACAGTGGGAAACGGAACTTCAGGGACTTTCGCCCCGCGATGTGGCGATGAATGTAGCATTGCCGGAAGTAGACGGAAAAATCATTACTAGGGCGGTTTCTTTTAAAGCCGTACAGACTTGGAACAGCGAATTAGAAACAGATGTAGTAGGCTATGTAGCAGCGGGCGATCGCATTTCATTTGTAGCAGATTTAACCGCGAATTGGGTGAAGATGAAACAAACCCCAGCCACTAACAGACGCATTGCCATAATTCTCGCAAATTACCCCACTCGCAACGCCCGCTTAGCCAACGGCGTCGGCTTAGATACGCCCGCTAGCTGTGTCGAAATCCTCAAAGCTATGCAGCAAGCTGGCTATCAAATTGAAAACATCCCCGCTAGCGGCAACGAGTTAATTGAACTGTTAACTTCTGGGGTGACAAATGACCCGGAAGGACGCGAATTGCGCCCTGTTCATCAATCATTGGATTTGGCAGAATATGAAGAATATTTTGCTACTTTGCCGCAGGAAGTGCAAGATGGGATTTGTAAAAGATGGGGGATTCCGGGAAGCTATGCACAAGACTTTATAAGTAACAATACGTCTTTTCCGATTCCGGGTATTCAGTTCGGTAATGTATTTGTAGGAATTCAACCATCGCGGGGATATGAACTTGACCCCGCCTTAAATTATCATGCCCCAGACTTAGAACCCACTCATAATTATTTAGCTTACTATTATTGGCTGCGAGAAAAATTTGGAATTGACGCTATAATTCATGCCGGAAAACACGGCAATTTAGAATGGCTTCCCGGTAAAAGTATAGCATTGTCTAACAAATGTTATCCAGAAGTAGCATTAGGCGCAATGCCGAATTTTTATCCTTTCATTGTCAACGATCCGGGGGAAGGTTCCCAAGCAAAAAGACGATCGCAAGCTGTGATTATCGACCACCTGACACCGCCGATGACTCGCGCCGAACTCTACGGGCCTTTGCAGCAGTTGGAAACCTTAATTGATGAGTATTGTGAAGCCCAAAGTTTAGATCCGTCCAGATTGCCCATGATTCGCGATCGCATTCTCGCCCTCACCAACAAAGAAAACTTAGATAAAGACTTAGGAATACAACTAAATAAATCGGAATTTACAGAATTTATCACCCGCACAGACGGCTATCTTTGCGAACTCAAAGAATCCCAAATCCGCGACGGATTGCACATTTTCGGTCAGTGTCCCGAAGGTAGACAGTTGAGAGATTTGATAATTGCGATCGCCCGCCATCCTACCAACGGGCGATCGGGCTTAACCCGCGCCCTAGCAGAAGACTCAGGCTACGATTTCGACCCCTTAACCTGCGATCCAACGTCGATAATTCAGCACCGCATAGCAGGCGATTTAACAGCAGAACTCGAAGAAAAAGCCGCTGAATTAGTAGATAAATTAATCGAAAACATCCGAGTTCATCCGCGTTCATCTGCGGTTAAAAATATCCAAATAGGAGAAACAACCAAACAAGAATTAGACTGGATAAATAACTATCTTTTACCTTCACTCCTCCAAACAAACCAAGAAATTACCAACCTTTTGCGCGGACTAGATGGGCGGCACATACCAAGCGGCGCATCCGGCGCGCCCACTCGCGGCCGACCAGATGTATTGCCCACCGGTCGCAATTTTTACTCAGTAGATATCCGCGCCATTCCCACAGAAACCGCCTGGAGAGTTGGCAGAGTTGCTGCTGAAACTTTAATCGAAAGATACACCCAAGAAAACGGCGAATATCCGAAAACTTTGGGTTTGTCAGTGTGGGGAACATCCACGATGCGGACGGGGGGAGACGACATCGCCGAAGCCTTGGCGCTGATAGGAGTTCAACCAGTTTGGGATGGCCCTTCGCGCCGGGTTGTAGATTTTGAAATCTTGCCAATTTCTGTTTTGGGGCGGCCGCGAGTTGATGTTACTTTGCGAATTTCTGGCTTTTTCCGCGATGCTTTTTTTAATTTAATTGATTTGTTTGACAGTGCGGTAAAAGCTGTGGCAGATTTAGACGAATCGGCAGAAGACAACCCTTTAGCCGCACAAGTTAAGGAAGAGATTTTGTATTGGGAATCTACAGGTTTGAGTCAGGAAGAGGCGCAAGGGCGATCGCAATTTCGAGTCTTTGGCTCAAAACCGGGTGCTTACGGCGCAGGACTTCAAGGCATCATTGAAGCTCAAAACTGGACAGACGACAGCGATTTAGCAAAAGCTTACATTAATTGGAGCAGTTACGCCTATACCTCCTCTAGTTCCTCAAATTTGCCGGGAGATGTAGCAGGAGTTAAACAGAGTGAATGGGGAGGTTCTGCACCCGAAGCATTTGAAAAACGCCTCGGCCAAATGCAAATAGTTCTGCAAAACCAAGACAACCGCGAACACGACATCCTCGACTCCGATGATTATTATCAATTCCAAGGCGGAATGACGGCTGCAATTCGCAATTTGCAAGGCAAAAATCCTGAAACCTATTTCGGAGACAATTCAATTCCTGAAAATCCAAAAGTGCGACAACTCACAGAAGAAATTGCGCGGGTTTATCGCAGTAGGGCTGTGAATCCCAAATGGATAGAAGGTGCGATGCGCCACGGTTACAAAGGTGCTTTTGAAATTGCAGCAACAGTTGATTTTTTGTTTGCTTACGATGCTACGGCAAATTGTGTAGAGGATTTTATGTATGAAGGAATCGCAGAGGCTTACATTTTTGATGAGAAAGTGCAGACATTTATTCAAGAAAACAATCCTTGGGCACTGCGAGATATGGCGGAGAGATTGCTAGAAGCTCGTCAGCGGGGGTTGTGGGAGAGTGCGAACCAGGATACATTGGATAAATTGAGGTCGATCGCCCTGCAAGCCGAAGCCGTCATCGAATCCCATACATAAATACTCAAAACGTCACGATCGTCGCAGCAGAGGAATCGCGGCTTGCGGTAATATCTAGTAATGTTTCGCGATCGCTGAAAGCTTTATGATTCGCCGCTACATTGCTAGCATCAGCACCAGCATCCTCAAACGTACCTGCGCCGCAGCCGCTGTATTAGCCGTAACTTTGGGATGTTCGTCAACGAAGCCGCCCAACACCGCAGCGCCATCGGGTTCGATCGACGAATCCGCCGTCCTAGCGCAGTCCCCAACGTCTCTGTTAGCTCAAAACCCCAACAAAACCAGAAAATCCCTCAGCCTTCCCTCTTGCCCGCAAAACGATGCCTTCACGGAGTCAGTTAACTTTGCCACCCAAGCTTCTAATTTGGCTCAATCAGCCAATTCAAAACAAGACTGGGACGAAGTAGCTGCCCTGTGGGTGCAGGCCGTCGCCTGGATGCAAGCCGTTCCCCCCGGCAGTCCCAGACGGGCGTTTGCGGAGAAAAAAGTAATCGAGTACATGAGAAACCTGGTTTATTCCCAGCAGCAAGCGAGCGCAACCAGATCGCAAGCCAGTACAGTCAGCTTCAGCAGCGATTTGCTCAACGAACAACTACAACTTTACCTATCCTACGTTGCTGCGGTCGGCCCACCAGATGTTTTGATTGTCGGCAGTTCCCGCGCATTGCAGGGCGTCGATCCCAGACAGCTAAAACAATCTTTGGCCCAAAGGGGCCGTCCGGGCTTAAAAGTATTTAACTTTTCAGTCAATGGCGCAACTGCACAAGTCGTTGACTTTCAACTACGGCGGCTTTTGAAGCCCGGTCATTTGCCTCAAATGATTGTCTGGGCTGATGGTGTGCGGGCATTTAACAGCGGCCGGGACGATCGCACTTTTAATTCGATCGTCGATTCTGAAGGCAGCCAACTTTTAGCAGCAGGCATTCGCCCCGAACTGCTGTCCGATGAATTCAACGAGATTCCGATGTGTTACAGATTCCCGCAGCCCTGCGCTAACAACAATTTCCGCAAAGCATTTACCTCTATTGATCGACAGTCCAGTGGAACGGGCATCTTGCCCGTTGCCTCAAATGCTACAGGCGGGCAAGACACCCACCCCCCAATCAAATTCCTCTCCAGTGGAAGAACGGGCATTTTGCCCGTTGCCTCAAATGCTGCAAGATATGAGGTACAACCGATCGCAGCGGATGCAGCAACTCAAAAAACACAATTGATTCCAGTCTCGCGACGCACAACAGTAGCCCTCAGACAACTCAACCAATTGGCAGATTCGATCGACTCCAACGGATTCATGGCGATGTCGGGCACTTACAACCCCAACACTTATTATCGAGAACGCGCTTACGTTTCAGGTCAGTACGATCGCGACTACGAAAACTTTAACCTCGGAGGCAAACAAGCAGCAGCCTTTAACTCAGTTGTAGCATTTACCAAAGCTCGCAAAATTCCCCTAATTTTCGTCAATTTGCCCCTCACCGACGACTACTTAGACGGAACTCGCCTGCGGGCAGAACAGCAGTTCCGGCAGAGAATGCAGCAACTCTCGCGGCAAAAAGGCTTCGCTTTCCGCGACTTGTCGCAGCGGTGGCCGGGCCGCAATGACTATTTTGTTGACCCCAGCCACCTCAACCGCTTTGGGGCGATCGCCGTTTCTCGCTTACTCGCGGCCGATTCCAGCATTATCTGGCCACGGCCCAAATCCAGCCGCAGCGAGGGGTGAAGGAAGTTCGGCAACGGATTCTGTAACGGATGTAGCGGATATAACGGATGTCAGTCCGATGGAAGTCGGAAGAAGGAAGATGTGGAAATGCAGTCATAATATTTTTTATTCCCGGCTTTCTTTTTACCAGGCAGATCCTGGTAACGCAGATCCACAGGCTCTGCCTCGCAATACTCAAAAATAGTTTAAAATCTAACCTGATGCCCAAAACCAATTTGTGCGATCGAACATTTTAAGATATTTCACTCAGCCTAAAATCTAACAATCAAAAATCCATAGATTGTGAGTTCACTCTAAAATCTAACAATCCAAAATCCAAAATCTAAAATCGATAGGTTGTGAGGTCACTCTAAAATCTAACAATCCAAAATCCAAAATCTAAAATCTAAAATCGATAGGTTGTGCAACTAAAACAAGTAATTATCGCCCACAAAGCCAGAGATACCCTTAGCCAGCGGTGGGCAGAACAATGTGCCCGCCAATTAGAAAGTCGCGGGTGTCAGGTTTTAATGGGGCCAAGTGGCCCGAAAGATAACCCGTATCCGGTGTTTTTAGCTTCTAGTAACAGCCCAATTGATTTAGCGGTAGTGCTGGGGGGTGACGGTACGGCCCTAGCTGCCGCGCGGAATTTGGCGGCTGACGGCATCCCGATTTTGGCAGCGAATGTGGGGGGACATCTGGGTTTTTTAACCGAGTCTTTTGAGGATTTCCAAAATACTGAGGAGATTTGGGACAGACTTTCGGAAGATAGGTATGCTGTGCAGAAGCGGATGATGTTGCAGGCAACAGTTTTTGAGGGAAACAGAAGCAATCTCGAACCCCAAAGCGATCGATTTTTGGCACTAAATGAAATGTGTGTCAAACCTGCTTCAGCCGATCGAATGCCGAGCTGTATTCTAGAAATGGAAGTTGACGGCGAAGTAGTCGATCAGTATCAAGGCGACGGTTTAATTGTGGCAACTCCCACCGGTTCGACTTGCTACACCGCATCTGCCAACGGGCCGATTATGCACTCGGGAATGGAGGCGATCGCGGTTACTCCGATTTGCCCTTTGAGTTTATCCAGTCGGGCGATCGTCCTCCCGCCCGGTTCAGTCGTCAGCATTTGGCCTTTAGCAGATTACGAACTCAGTACCAAACTCTGGACTGACGGGATTTTAGGTACTGCAATTTGGCCAGGACACCGCGTAGACGTGCGGAGGGCAGACTGCGAAGCCAAGTTTATCATTTTGCGGGAAAATTATTCTTATTTCAACACTTTGAGGGAAAAACTTCACTGGGCAGGAGCCAGAATTCGGTACAGCAACAATCACCGCAATTAATCCGAATCATTCAATAGACACCGCAAGAATTGCCAGTCTTGAACAGGCAGGATGCCTGTTCCACAATAATAATGATTGGAGAGGTCTAATATCAACCCGCATTAACCCGTGGGGCCAGTAAGCGTGAAAAAACCTGTTAAATCACCAACAATCTAGATACAAAAACCACCCTCAGCCAACCCATAATCTTTGTACTTTGTTAAGATCGCTCAATATCTTGACAAACAGCCTGATCTATGCAGCTTTTCAAAAAATCAACCCGACCTTTCAACCCTCAAGATACATATCCCTGTCCCGTGTGCCGCACCGGTCAAATTTATACCATGCCGATGATGGACGCCCTAGCTTGCAACTTCTGCCAGCACATTTATACCGCAAGCGTTGAAAGACAATCGCTCCAAATGGCAGATCGCCAACCGCCCGTAACTTGGCACTGGAACGGCAAACAGTGGATAGGATCCCACCTCGAAGGCGTAGAATTCGGATGGCCCTACTGGGCAGCGGCTCTGGGTCTAATTTTCCTTCCCACTACTTTGCTGGGACTTTCAGCTTACTATTTTCCCCCGGTTCCCGGCAGCCGGTTGTCGTGGCTGCCCGTAGCTTGGACAGGCTTAGCTTTTTTGTCCCATTTAGGCATTGTGCTGTGGTTGGTAGGTGAATTTTATCAATTCCCGGTGGTAACTTACTTCAGAGCTTGGGGGCGCAGGATAAGCCGACGCTAGCTTGATGCTCTCAAAAACCCGATCGCCCCAGGACGGTGCACCGACATCAATCCAGGTAAAATTAGAGGCGATCGCAAAATTCAATTCCCAATCAGCACTTATGCAGCTATAATCGTTAGCTATTCTAAATAGTCAAAAGCAAACGCATTGCGATTTGTGAGGAGAGCGATGAACATACTTGGAATCTCGGCGTACTATCACGACAGCGCCGCAGCCTTAATTCGCGACGGAGAAATTATAGCAGCAGCGCAGGAAGAAAGATTTTCCCGCAAAAAGCATGACGCCAGATTCCCTAAGAATGCGATCGCTTATTGCTTGAAAGAAGCGAACATAGATTTGCGGGAAGTCGATCGAATAGTCTTTTACGACAAACCTTTAGTCAAATTCGAGCGCCTTCTCGAAACCTATTTAGCCTACGCACCCCAAGGTTTTCGCTCTTTCCTAGCAGCCATGCCGATATGGCTCAAAGAAAAGCTTTACCTCAAAACCATGCTCAAAAGAGATCTGGCAGCAATAGCAAACTGCAAAACGAATAAACTGCCATCTCTGCTATTTACCGAACACCACCAATCCCACGCAGCATCGGCATTTTTTCCCAGCCCCTTTGAAAAAGCAGCCGTTTTGTGCCTCGACGGCGTGGGCGAGTGGGCCACAACCTCGGTTTGGTTGGGAGACGGGAACCAACTGACACCTCAGTGGGAAATCGATTTTCCCCACTCCTTGGGTTTGCTTTATTCAGCTTTCACCTATTACACCGGCTTCAAAGTCAACTCTGGTGAATACAAACTCATGGGTTTAGCTCCTTACGGCGAACCCAAGTATGTAGACAAAATTCTCAACTATTTAATCGACCTCAAAGATGACGGAACTTTTCGTTTGAACATGGATTATTTCAACTATACAGTTGGCTTAACCATGACAAACAAGAAGTTTGACGAACTATTTGAAGGGCCGCCGCGTCAAGCTGAAGGAAAATTGACTCAGCGAGAAATGGACATTGCAGCTTCCATTCAAGTTGTTACCGAAGAAGTTGTTTTGCGGCTGTGCAGAACAGTTAAAAAAGAATTGGATGTCGATTATCTTTGTCTTGCCGGCGGCGTTGCTCTCAACTGTGTTGCTAACGGCAGACTCTTGCGGGAAGGTATTTTCAAAGATATTTGGATTCAGCCGGCAGCCGGAGATGCTGGCGGTGCTTTGGGCGCGGCTTTGGCGATTTGGTATCAGTATTGCGAACAAACTCGCACTGTGAGCGCGAACTCGACAGCAAATAGTATAGAATCCCTCAAAACTGAACTGATCACGACAAACGTAGCGGTTGAGGAGAGGACTGAAGTTCTCACTGCAAACCCAGCGGTGGCAACTGTGGCGAAGTCGGTTGCTCATTTAACTTGTCACGATCAAATGCGCGGCTCATATTTGGGGCCGAGGTTTACTGACGCAGAAATTCTCGAATATTTGGATGCTGTCAAAGCCAGCTATCACCGATTGGATGATGCCGAATTAATGCCACAGTTGGCGGAGATTTTGGAACAGGGAAATGTGGTGGGATGGTTCCAGGGGCGGATGGAATTTGGGCCGCGGGCTCTGGGCGGTCGATCGATCATTGGCGATCCCCGCAGTGCTAAAATGCAGTCCGTGATGAACCTGAAAATTAAATATCGGGAATCATTTCGACCTTTTGCTCCGTCAATCTTAGCCGAACGAGTTGCGGATTATTTCGAGATTGACCATTCTAGTCCTTATATGCTATTGGTAGCACCTGTCAAATCCAGTCTCCGCATTCCGATGACTCCCGAACAAGAGCAGTTGTTTGGCATTGAAAAGCTCAACATTCCGCGATCCGAGATTCCGGCTGTCACCCACGTCGATTACTCGGCTCGCATTCAAACTGTTCACAAAGAAACGAATCCTCGCTACTATGACTTAATCAGCCATTTTGAAAAGCGATCGGGCTGTTCTATTGTGGTAAATACTTCTTTCAACGTTCGAGGCGAACCCATTGTTTGCACTCCAGAGGATGCTTACCGCTGTTTCATGCGAACCGAAATGGACTATCTGGTTTTGGAAAATTACTTGCTTCCCAAGTCCGAACAAATTCCTTGGAAACAAGATGATGCTTGGAAAAATGAATTTGAACTAGATTAATTATTAGTCAGTTGGCAGTGGGCAGTGGTGAGTTGTTAGTGGGCAATTGTCATTCTTCCTTCTTCCCTCTTCCTTCTTCCCTCTTCCTTCTTCCCTCTTCCTTCTTCCTTCTTCCTTCTTCCCCATGAGCGACGAAATTAAAAAACTCGACAAAAAAGGCTTGCGCGATTTCGGGCTGCTAATTGGCGGCTTGATTGGAGTGCTGTTCGGTTTAGCAGTACCTTTACTGCGGCGGCATTCTCTACCTTGGTGGCCTTGGGCAATCTGCGGAGTGCTAGTGCTGCTAGCATTGGTGGCGCCAAAATCGCTGAATCCCGTTTATCACGCGTGGATGCGCTTTGGACTTATTCTTAACAAAATCGAAACGCCGATCGTCCTAGGGATAGTTTTTTACCTGATAGTTTGGCCGATGGGAGTGCTCAAAAACTTTTTCGGCGAAGATGCAATGCGGCGAAAACTAAATCCGAAAATGGATACTTACCGCGTCCCAAGTAAAGCAAGAACAAAAGTTAGTATGGAGCGTCCTTTTTAAGTGTTTGAAGCAACTTTAGATTTTCTCAAAGATTTGTGGGCGTTTATGAAAGAACGCCAAAAGTATTGGCTGTTGCCGCTCATTGTGACTTTAGTCTTTTTGGGAGCTTTGATTGTATTGAGTCAGGGTTCTGTGATTGCTCCATTTATTTACACGCTGTTTTGAAATAATGAGCAAGTTGAAAAATTTGGGTGTCAATTTGGGCTTGACACTCGGTGGTTTATTGATGGGGGTGGTAATTGGCGAAATTGGATTGCGAGTTGCTAAAGTTGAGGGCTATCCAAAAATAGGAGATTTCGTAGACTCGGCGCCAACTCGTTTCCACACTTCCGATCCAAATTTGGGCTGGAAGCTGAAACCGGGCGCGTCGGGGGAGTGGAATGGGGAAGGTGCGAGTTTTGTGCAGGTGAATAGCGAGGGTTTGCGCGATCGTGAACATACAAAAGCAAAACCTCCAAATACTTTGCGCGTTGCGGTTTTGGGCGATTCTTTCACCGAAGCAATTCACGTACCTGTCGAACAAACTTTCTGGTCAAAATTGGAACGAAAGTTAGGCAACTGCGAAGCTGTTAAGGGACGCAAAAATGTTGAGGTAATGAATTTCGGGGTGCAGGGCTACGGTACTGCTCAAGAATTGATAATGCTGCGCAAAAAAGTATGGGATTACAGTCCTGATATTGTAATTCTTGCTTTTTTTATTGGCAATGATGTGATAAATAATTCGCCGCAATTGGAATACGATCGCTACCGACCATTTTTTGCTTATGATGCTAGCGGCAAGTTAGTACCGGATATGTCTTTTCGCAATCTGGCGCCGATCGACCGCAACGAAAGAGCAGTTTCCTTTGTAGACCGGATGCCCAGTTTGATCGTCAACAATTCGCGCATTTTGCAAGTCATTAAAAAGGTAGACTTAGATCGGAAAAAGCGGGAGTTGTCCGGGCATTTTACCACTTTAAGTACCCTGAACCTCAAGGAACCTCAAAATGCAGCTTGGGAAGAGGCGTGGAGGGTGACAGAGGGTTTGATTGTGACGATGCGGAATGAAGTCGTGCAGAAAAATGCTGATTTTTTGGTGGTGACAATCGGCGATCCGATGCAAGTTAGACCGGAGGCCGATCGGCGAAAAAATTTTATGAAAAAAAACAACATTCAGGATTTGTTTTATCCCGATAGGCGGCTGGAAAATTTGGGCGCGCGCGAGGGTTTTCGGGTACTAAATTTATCGGAACAGATCCAAGGTTACACTGAAAAATATCAAGTCTGCGCCCACGGTTTTGATAATTCTGTACCCTGTGGGGGTCACTGGAATGAACTCGGACACCGACTGGCTAGTATCCTGATTAACCGAAATTTGTGCGAAAATTTGAAGCAGTCTCAAGTACCCAAAAAACAACCGTAATCAGTCAAATTTCATGAAAGATTCAACGGCTTTGAAAAAAGGCAAAAACATATTAATTATAGTCGCGGTTAATTTGGCGCTCGCCTTTATTTGTCTGGAAGCTTTATCGCTAGCTTTTTATTTTATCAACCAAAAGCAGTTTTTTTATACCAGAACTAAAGCCAAAGAAAAAGTAGTAGAAGATATTGAAAGGATCGGCATTAGACTTGATGAATCTATCGTAGAAAGACTGCACCCACTTTTTGGTTACGTGCTAAAACAAGGGGCTTTTACCAATAAAAAATTAAAGTTAAAAGTCAACAAAGACGGCTTTTTTTCACTCTACGAATATCCGTTTATTAAAACCAATAAAAATCAAGTTATTATCGGAGTTTTTGGGGGTTCAGTTGCGAATAACTTTGCAGTCGATGAATACGTAAATCGCAGATTGTCTAACAAATTGAAGAGTTATCCAGAATTTGCCAATAAGGAAATTATTGTCTTAAATTTTGGCAACGGGGGCTACAAACAGCCCCAACAATTATTAATTTTAAATTACTTTCTGGCGTTGGGTCAAGAGTTAGATTTAGTCATAAATATTGATGGTTTTAACGAAGTAGCACTGTCAAATTTAAACAACAAAGCCCAAGTAGAAATAGGAATGCCCAGCGTTCAGCACATACAGCCTCTGACTGGTTTAGCTAGCAACAACTTGTCACCGGAAGCGATGAGTTCGATCGTGCAAATTAACGAAAACAAAAAACAGTTGAAAGCAGGTATTGACAAATTGCAAACTTGTCAACTTGCTTTGTGTCACGCTGTCACCTCGCTACAGGTGAAACAATTAGTCAACAATTACCAGCAAGCCGTTGTCAAGTACGATTCGCAAGTCAAACAATCCAGCCCAGACACCGCAAATAGCGGTATAGTATACATTCCCAAAGCTGACTTTGTTTTGCAGGATGCCGCTGCTTTTGACAAAATGGCATCGATGTGGTATCAATCGTCGATCGGGATGAATCAAATTTTATCAAGTAGAAAGATTAAGTATTTTCACTTTCTCCAGCCCAACCAGTATTATCCCACTAAGCGAGCGTTTACCGCCAAGGAAAACGAAATTGCGATCGACCAGAAGAGTCCTTACATTGAAGGTGTGAAAAAAGGTTATCCAGTATTGTTGTCCAAAGTCGATGATTTGCAAAAAGCTGGGGTTAATGTTTTTAGCGCAGTGAATATTTTAGACAATACAAAAGAAACGGTTTACAAAGATGCCTGCTGCCACTATAATTCTGTCGGAGACGAAGTATTGGCCAACTATGTTTCTAGTTCCATTATTAAAGTAGTAAGAGAGTCGAAATAGAGGTTTATGAAAGATTTAAATTTTCTCAGAAAAGGACAAGGATTTCTAAAAATAGCTTTGATTAACTTAGCGATTTTACTGGTTTTCCTCGAGCTTGGCTCCTTGGCATGGTATTTTGTCAAGCACAAGCAATTTTTCTATACTAGAGAAAAGACGCAAGATAAGTCGGCTTTAGGAATTAATTTAGAAGGAGTGCGGCTGAATCAGTCTATTGTTGAAAGGTTTCATCCTTTTTTTGGGTTCATTCAGAAACCCAGCGCTGATTTTAGACCTGGTTTTAAAGTCAATAATTATGGATTTATTTCTCCTTATGATTACCCATTGAAAAAAACAAATAAAAATCAATTTATTATCGGAGTTTTTGGCGGTTCTGTGGCTTCTAATTATGGAGTATTTGAAGTTCAAAACAAAATTTTACCTCAATACCTAAAGCAGCTTCCGGGTTTGAAAGATAAAGAATTTGTAATTTTGTCTTTTGCTACCGGAGGCTACAAACAACCGCAGCAATTATTAATTTTAAACTATTTTTTGGCTTTAGGGCAAGAACTGGATCTGGTTGTCAATATAGATGGTTTTAATGAAGTAGCACTTTCTAATTTAAACAATAAAAATCAAGTCGATTTGGCGATGCCAAGCATTCAGCATATTTTGCCGCTGACTAGCTTGGCGAATAATAGCCTTTCTACCAAAGCGATGAAAGCAACTATCAGAATCCAAGAAAATAAAGCTAGGATTAGTCAGGGTTTGGAACGCTTACAAAACTGTTCTTTAGCTGCGTGCGATGCTTTAACTTCTGTTTACGTTCAAAATCTAGTTAATAACTATAAAACCGATGTCATTAAGTTTGAGAAAGAACGGACTCAACCAAAAAAAGATGACAGTGGCAGCGTTATTTATATCAATACTAATAAGTCAGTTTTACAGGATTCAGTAGCTTTTCAAGAAATGGCGTTAAATTGGGCAAAAAGTTCAATTTTTATGCACAAAGTCCTGTCGGCTAGTAATGTGCCTTATTTTCATGTTCTTCAGCCTAATCAATATTATCAGACGAAAAGGGTGTTTGGTGAAGCCGAAAAGCAGATTGCTTTTAACAAGGATACTCCTTATGCTAAATCTGTACAAATTGGATATCCGGCTCTTTTCAAGAAGTTTCCGAATTTGGAAAAAAATAATATCACTCTAGTGAATGCGGTTAATGTTTTTGACAAGACTAAAGAAGCTGTTTATGTAGATAGCTGCTGCCACTACAATCAAGCTGGAGAGGTGGTTTTTAGCAATTATCTGGGCCGTTCTATTCTGGAATCTTTGCGGAAAGATGAGGCTAGAAGCAAAAAGAAGTAGGTCTGAAATATCCGCTGAATGGTGGATGTAGGGTGCGCCTAGCGCACCTTACCGCTGAGTTTAAATTTTAGGTTTTTGCTTGGGTTTTAGGTCGATCGCCCGTTGAGTCGATCGGCATTACCAAGATTTTATCAACTCGATTCCCGTCCATATCGACTACTTCCACGCGCAAACCGTTCCACTCAAAATGCTCTGCTGCTGTGGGAATTTTGCCCAAATTTGTAATCACAAAACCGCCCATTGTGTGGTAACTTCCTTTGTGTTCTGCTGACTCTTCGATTCCAAATAGCTCAAAAAAATCTTCGACTGCTAGCATTCCGTCTAACAGCCAAGAACCGTCTTCGCGCTGCACGGTTTGAGGTTCGTCAGCATCTTCAATCGAGGGAAAGTCGCCAACGAGTTCCACTAAAATGTCGTTGACTGTAACCAATCCTTGAATGACGCCGTATTCGTCTACTACCAAGGCAATTTGATTGCTAGATTGTTTGAAAAGTTCTAATACTTTTAAACCTCGCGTGCTTTCCGGTACAAATAACGGTCGTCGTAAAGAAGCGCTTAAATCTAGCGGTTGACCAGTTAAAGTCCGAGACAGCATATCAGTAACGTGTACTAAACCGACAACGTTGTCGAGTCCTCCCTGACACACGGGAAACCGAGAATGACCACTGCCGAGCATTTTTTGGCGGTTTTCTTCCACTGAGTCGTCGAGGTCGAGCCAGGTAAGATCGGGACGCGGAGTCATTAAGGCGCTGACTCGCCGATCGCCCAAACGAAACACTCTTTCCACCATATCTTGTTCGGCTTCTTCAAAGGTTCCGGCTTCTGTTCCTTGCTCGATCAAAACTTTAATTTCTTCCTCTGTAACTTGCGGTTCTGTAGAAGGCACAATCCCCATGATCCGCATCACTAAGTCAGTGGAATAACTTAACAGAAAAACCGCCGGAGCGCCAATTTTTGAGAGCATTCGCATGGGAATTGCTACGCTTGAGGCGATGGGTTCCGGGTTGTTGAGCGCTAGCCGCTTCGGCACAAGTTCGCCGATAATTAGGGTCAGATAAGTGATCGTTAAAACTGCTACTACTGAGGCGATCGTCTGAGAGTAGGGCGCGAGGGCAGGGATCAGCCGCAACAAAGGCTCTACCCTTCTAGAAATCGTCGTTTCTCCGAAAGCGCCCGACAGAATGGCCAGCATCGTAATCCCGATTTGAACTGTCGGCAAGAACTGATTGGGGGCATTAGCCAGATCCAAAGCTACGCGGGCATTGATCGAACCTTGGTTGGCCATCTGTTGCAGTCTCACCTTCCGTACAGAGATGATGGCCATCTCTGACATCACAAATAAGCCATTGAGGAAAACCAGTAGGAGAACAATCAGAATATCGGTACTTGGGGACATTTCTAAAATTTTCGGTAGTAACGGCAAAGCGCTGTGCCCGGTTAGTCGATTTTAGATTTTAGATTTTAGATTGACGACGCCGCCAGTATCTGGGGGATTTCCCTAATGTCTAAAATTCTTCGATCTTCACAACTTGAGTCGGGGGCTTGTATCCGTCTTTGGGTGCAGTCACAGGAGAGGTCTGGAAGCTGCGAATCTCGATCGCAAAATCGAAATTTTTTCTAAGCCTGGCCCTATATTAACGGAACTGGCTCGATCGCGATCGCAGGATCGACATATTAAAGCAGAAATCTATCTCTAGTTAAGTTCCCATGCGTCAACAGCAGAGCGGCACAATCATGGATGTTTGTCGTACAATCTCCTTAACAGGCAAAGGGAAAGAGCCTTCGCCGATCAGGGATTAAAATTAAAAGCGCATGACTTTCTCTTCAATAATTCGTACCCTGGGCCGATCGCCCCTAGCAACAGAACTCCTCAACAAGCTCAAGCGCCATCGCTACGTGCAACTGTCCGGCATCGCCCGTTTGCCTAAAGCTTTGGTAGCTTCCGCCCTCGCACAGCAAGAGGGGCGAAACTTATTGACCGTTACGGCTACTTTAGAAGAAGCCGGCCGCTGGGTTGCCTCTTTAGAGGCGATGGGCTGGCAAACCGTACATTTTTACCCGACTTCGGAGGCTTCACCCTACGAGCTATCTTACTCCGACGAGAACGAAATGACTTGGGGGCAAATGCAGGTGCTAGCGGATTTGGTCGAGAAACAAGAAACAAACGCTAATTCTAAGCCGATCGCGATTGTAGCTACCGAAAGAGCTCTCCAGTCTCACTTGCCCCCACCTGCTGCTTTTGAACCCTACTGTCTGACGCTGAAGCGAGGTGCGGTTCAAGACTCAAAGATACTGGATCGTCAACTGGTGTCGATGGGGTACGATCGGGTGACTCTCGTGGAAATGGAGGGCCAGTGGAGTCGCCGGGGTGATATTGTCGATGTGTTTCCGGTAGCGGCGGAGTTGCCGGTGCGGCTGGAATGGTTCGGAGATAATTTGGAGCAAATTCGGGAGTTCGATCCGTCTTCCCAGCGATCGCTCGATAAGGTCGATCGATTAGTTTTAACTCCCACTAATTTTAACACAATTATTAAAGCAGTTTTATCTGAAAAAAATATTGACGAAATTAACCAACTAGGCTCTGTAGACCCAGAAAATGAAGCCGAAAAATTTGTCCGCAGGCTGTTGGGTTTAGCGTTCGAGCAACCTGCATCTTTGTTGGATTATTTGACAGAAAATACTTTAGTTGTTATTGACGAACCGCAAGGGTGCGAAGGTCACAGCGACCGCTGGTATGAGAATGCACAGGAACAGTGGAATAATTGCAATCGGGAATCGGCAGTTGCTGGTGAGGCTACAGAAAAATTGCCAATTGCTAATTTTAAAGTTCCAAAAATTCACCGCACGTTTGCTGAATCTATGGCAGATGTCGCAGCTTTCGAGCGGCTAGAACTTTCAGAATTGGCAGAAGATTCTACTACTAAAAAAATTCAAAACTCTGCCGAGAGTGACCAGCTACCGTCTGCGATTAATTTGGCTTCTCGGCCTGTGCCGGTGATGCCTCACCAATTTGCGAAGCTGTCTCAAATGCTCAGGGAAGAGCGCGATCGGGGTTTTACCATTTTTCTGGTTTCGGCTCAACCGAGTCGATCGGTTTCTCTGCTGTCGGAACACGACTGTCCGGCTCAGTTTGTGGTGAATCCACGCGATTATTTGGCGATCGACAAGTTGCAATTGCAGCACGTTCCGGTTGCTTTGAAGTACAGCGGGCTGGCCGAATTGGAAGGTTTTATTCTGCCGACTTTTCGGATAGTTTTAATTACCGATCGGGAATTTTACGGTCAGCATTCTCTCGCTACTTTTAGCTACGTCCGCAAGCGCCGTCGTGCTGCTTCTAAGCAAGTAGACCCGAATAAATTAAGCCCTGGTGATTATGTGGTTCACCGCCAGCACGGAGTGGGCAAATTTATCAAGTTGGAACGTTTGACGATCGATCGCGAAACTCGCGAATATTTGGTGCTTCAATACGCTGACGGTACTCTGAGAGTGGCGGCCGATCAATTGGGCGCTTTGTCGAGGTTTCGGACTGTAGGCGATAAAGTACCGGATCTCAACAAGCTGACAGGCCAAACTTGGGAAAAAACTAAAACAAAGGTTCGCAAAGCTGTTAAAAAATTGGCAGTGGATTTGCTGAATCTTTATGCTAAAAGAGCTAAACAAACAGGTTACGCTTTTCCTCCTGATATGCCTTGGCAACAAGAGTTAGAGGATTCTTTTCCTTACCAGCCAACGCCGGATCAGTTGAAGGCAACTCAGGATGTGAAACGCGACATGGAGGGCGATCGACCGATGGATCGCTTGGTCTGTGGCGATGTCGGTTTTGGTAAGACAGAAGTTGCTCTGAGAGCAATTTTTAAGGCGGTTACGGCGGGCAAGCAGGTGGCTTTGCTCGCGCCGACGACGATTTTGACCCAACAGCACTATCACACGCTCTCTGAGCGTTTTTCCCCTTATCCGATCGAAGTTGGTTTGCTCAATCGCTTTCGGACGGAAACCGAGCGCCGGGAGATTCACAAGCGTTTGGCGACTGGGGAATTAGATGTGATTGTCGGTACTCAAGCTGTTTTGAGCAAGGCGATTAAATTTCGGGATTTGGGCTTGTTGGTGGTGGATGAAGAACAGCGGTTTGGAGTTAAGCAAAAGGAAGCAATTAAATCTCTCAAAACAGAGGTAGATGTTCTGACTTTGACAGCAACGCCGATTCCCCGGACTTTGTATATGTCCCTGTCGGGGATTCGCGAGATGAGTTTGATTGCGACTCCGCCTCCCAGCAGACGCCCGATTCAGACGCATTTGGCTCCCTATAACGCAGAAACGGTGCGCTCGGCAATTCGTCAAGAGTTGGACAGGGGCGGTCAGGTGTTTTACGTGGTGCCGCGGATTGAGGGGATTGATGAGTTGGCCGCTCAGTTGCAGGAGATGGTTCCGTCTGCCAGAATTGCGATCGCCCACGGTCAAATGGAGGCGTCGGAACTAGAATCAATCATGCTGACTTTCAGTGCGGCAGATTTCGATATTTTGGTGTGTACGACGATTATTGAGTCGGGTTTGGATATTCCGCGAGTCAATACTATTTTAATTGAAGACGCGCAGAAGTTTGGTTTGGGTCAGCTTTACCAGTTGCGGGGACGGGTGGGACGCGCGGGGATTCAAGCTCATGCTTGGCTGTTTTATCCCAAGCAGAACCAACTTTCTGATGCTGCAAGGCAGCGGCTGCGGGCAATTCAAGAGTTTGCCCAGTTGGGTTCTGGCTATCAGTTGGCTGTCCGAGATATGGAAATTCGCGGTTCGGGTGATGTTTTGGGTACTGAACAATCTGGTCAAATGGAGGCGATCGGTTTTGATTTGTATGCTGAAATGTTAGAGGAAGCTATTCGGGAAATTAAGGGTCAGGAAATTCCGAAAGTTGAGGACGCGCAAATTGACCTAACTTTGACGGCGTTTATTCCTGCCGATTACATCGCAGATTTGGATCAAAAGATGAGCGCTTACCGGTCTGTGGCTTCTGCTAATACTCCTGAAGAATTACAGCAGATTCAGGCTGATTGGTGCGATCGCTATGGGCCAATTCCTCTGCCAGCCCAGCAACTTATCCGTGTGGTCGAACTCAAACAAATTGCTAAAAAAATCGGTTTTTCTCGTATCAAACCGGAGAATAAGCAGAACATAGTTTTGGAAACGGCGATGGAAGAGCCTGCTTGGAATTTGCTCAAGGCTAATTTGCCGGAACATTTGCGCTCTCGTTTTGTCTACAGCAAGGGGAAGGTTACTATTCGAGGTATGGCGGTTTTAACGGCCCAAAAGCAATTGGATAATTTGATTGATTGGTTGGGTAAAATGCAGGGCGCTTTGCCGGAAGCAAATGTTGGATTTTAATATATAATCCCCAAATCTAGCGCACCGCCGAAACCACAGAATAATACCGAGGGAACCGGAAAAAATATTACTGCTGTTTTCATGATTGTTTTAGCGACAGAAAGGATTAAAATCGTGAAAAGGTTAGTGAGTATTTTTTTGGCTATCGCCCTACTGCAAGGAGTGCCTATGGCGGTTCAATCTCAAGAAATAATTGACCCGATCGACCGGGTTGTGAGTGCAGGGTTGATGAATAAAGATGCCAGTGGCAATTTTAATGCTGAGGGTCTTGTCAGTCGTGCTGATTTGGCGGTGATTTTAGTAAAAACTTTTGGTTTGGAACGGCGGAAAACCGCTCAGAAACCGGATAAAGAATTGCCGGACGTACCGAAGAGTTACTGGGCTTACAGTGCGATTCAAACTGTTTTGAAAACGGGAACAATGAGTGGATATCGCGACCGAATGTTTTTCCCTAATCAAAGGGTGACTCGCGCGGAAGCTTTAGCGATTTTTGCTCAAGCTTACGGGGTTTTTCAGTTTCCTGATGCCAGCATTTCCGAAATTTTAGCTAAGTATCCCGATGCAGGTGAAATTCCTAATTGGGCTAGAAAGTCTATAGCTACTGCACTTTATGAAGGGTTTGTTAATGTTGATCTCGCAACTAATAAGATTAATCCTTTGAAGCCGATGACTCGCTGGGATATCGCTTACGCTTTGAGTAAGTATTTGGAGCGGCAAGTAAGGCCCACTTCTTTGCCTGTCCCGGACGAGGAGCCTCCTAATCGCGGCGTGGGAAGGTAAATATAGTAAGTTTCCTTTGCATGAGAATGGGTAATTGGGCATTGGGCATTGGGCATTGGGCATTGGGCATTGGGCATTCTTCCTTCTTCCTTCTTCCTTCTTCCTTCCTTCTTCCTTCTTCCTTCTTCCTTCTTCCTTCTTCCTTCTTCTATAAAAAGTCGATCGCCCGCAATTCAAACACTATGCAAAATCCCGGAGATTTGGTGACTGTAAAAGCAGCCATCAAACCCCCAGGATTTAAGTTTTTCCTCTTAAACGAGGCTCAAATTATTGCCAATGAGTGTTGGCTCAATCAGCAGTAGCCAATTCGGTACTGGCGCCACCGCGCTTCCGCGTCAGAGTATTGAAAAGCATCTGACCAACTGCTTTAATCAAATTGCCTTCTAACTCCATGAACATCTTCATGTTCATGCCAAAAGCTGCATTAGCTTCGTCAACAATTCGTTCTGCTGTTGCTTCGTCAATCGGCAGTTCATTCATTGCCTGACGGTAGTTAGCCTTGAATTCTTTTTCATCAGGAATATCCTGGAATTCATAGAAAGCAGTGCCTTCTCCCTCGGAAAGATTCATCCCGCGCTGGGCAATTCCCTTCAGGATTTGTCCGCCGGATAAATCGCCCAAGTAGCGAGTGTAAGAGTGAGCGACTAACAGTTCCGGGGCAGTCGCCGAAATCTCGCGAATTCGCTCCACATAAGCTTTAGCTGCAGCTGACGGAGCTACTTGTTCGCGCCAATTCGCACCGTAGTAGTAAAATAAATCTTGCTCTAAGCTTTGTTTGCGATTCAACTCAGAAAAGTAAATTTTTGAAACAACCGGATGCTGCTTTTGGCGTTCCATTTCCTCTTCCATTGCCGAGTAGACAAAGTAGAGGTTTCCTACTAACTTCCGGTAAGAAGTTTTTTCTACAACGCCTTTTAAAAAACACTTGACAAAACCGACGTTTTCTGCCATTGTGTGGGACTTTTTCGTTCCCTCACGCAATTTGGTCGCTAAATTGATGCTCATGCTATACTGTCCAACCTTCTATTTTTGTGGTAGCTGATGGATGCGCCAAAAATCTAAAATTTACCTAAGTGTTTACCTTAGATCGATTTGATGAGAGATTGTATTAATTTTTATAACAAAAGTTGGCAGTAGTCAGTAGTCATCAGTCATCAGTCACTAACTAATGACTAATGACTAATGACTAATGACTCATCCTCGCCAGCAAACAACTGTCAACTGTCAACTGTCAACTAACTTAGATGTCCAAGTCGAGGAGGTTGAGTTTGGGGCCGTAGGTTTCGATGAATTCGCGGCGGGGGGCGACACGATCGCCCATTAAGATCGTAAAGATGCGATCGGCCTCAGCAGCGTCTTCAATCTCCACTCGTTTCAGCGTCCGAGTTTCTGGGTTCATCGTTGTATCCCACAACTGTGTCGGCATCATTTCACCCAAACCTTTGAACCGCTGAATGGTGTAGTTAGCATTCGCCGGAAATTCATTGCGGATGAGATTGTTCATTTCGCGATCGCTGTAACAGTAGTAATGATTGCGTCCCCGTTCCACTTTATAGAGAGGAGGACAAGCAATATAGATGTAACCTTGGTCTACAAGTGCGCGCTGATAGCGGTAGAAGAAAGTCAGCAACAGCGTGCGGATGTGAGCACCATCTACGTCAGCGTCAGTCATAATTACGATGTGGTGATACCGCAATTGACCCGGATCGAATTCTTCGCCTTTGATGCCCAAACCCAGGGCTGTAATTAACGATTGAATTTCGTTATTTTTGTAGATTTTGGCGTCGTCGGTTTTCTCAATGTTGAGAATTTTACCGCGCAAAGGCAGGATTGCTTGGAATTGGCGATCGCGCCCTTGTTTTGCCGATCCGCCTGCAGAATCCCCTTCCACCAGGTAGATCTCAGACAGGGCAGGGTCTCTGGAACTACAATCCGCTAGTTTACCGGGCAAAGGAGACGATTCTAAGACCGATTTTCGGCGGACTAAATCGCGGGCACGACGGGCTGCTTCAGCAGCCTTAAATGCCTGAATAGCTTTTTCCAAAATAGCGTCAGCTACTTGGGGGCGAAACTCCAAATATTCTGTTAATACTTCGCCTACTAAGGAATCGACAATTCCCCGAACTTCTGTATTTCCTAGCTTAGTTTTAGTTTGGCCTTCAAATTCCGGGTCTGGGACTTTGACCGAAATGACTGCTGTCAAACCTTCGCGAACGTTTTCGCCGGCGAGGTTGGGCTCGTTTTCTTTGATTTTGTTGCGCTTGCGGGCGATCGAATTCATCGTCCGCGTCAAAACTGCCTTCAAACCTTCTAAGTGCGTGCCTCCGTCGATCGTCCGAATGTTGTTAGCAAAACCGAGAACGTTGTCACTAAAAGCATCGACGCACCACTGCAAAGCCACTTCTATCTGCACATTGTTGCGTTCTCCTTGCACGTAGATCACTTCTTCGTGCAGAGGCTGCTTTTCGCGGTTCATGTAGGCGATATATTCCTTGATTCCGCCCTCATAACAGTATGTTTCGATGCGAGGTTCGCTACTTTTGAGCAGTTCCAAACGGTGGTCGCTAAAGGTAATTTTCACGCCCGCATTCAAGTAACCCAATTCTCGCAAGCGCCCGGCGAGTATAGTGTAATCAAATTCAATGCCAGTGCTAAATATTTGAGTATCTGGCAAGAAAGAAACTGAAGTGCCGGTGCGAGTGCCTTTGTTGGGCTTGGCAGTAAGTTCAGTAACTGGATTGCCTCTTTCGTAGCGCTGTAAATGTTCTTTTTGGTCGCGCCAAACTGTCACTTCTACCCACTCGGACAGCGCGTTAACAACAGAAATACCTACACCGTGCAATCCTCCAGAAACCTTGTAGCCACCACCGCCAAATTTACCACCGGCGTGGAGTACAGTCATTACTGTTTCTATTCCCGATTTGCCAGTCTTGGCAACGATGCCGGTCGGAATACCCCGGCCGTCGTCTGTCACGGTAACGGAACCGTCGGCGTTGATGTCAATCTCGATGTGAGTGCAGTGGCCAGCCAGCGCCTCATCTATGGAATTGTCCACAACCTCGTAAACTAGATGGTGGAGTCCTCGCGGCCCGGTGGTACCGATGTACATCCCCGGCCGTTTACGGACTGCTTCGAGACCTTCGAGAACTTGAATCTGGTCGGCGCTGTAGCTGCTGGTCATACAAAAATAGCTCCAATAATGAGGCCTAAAGCCCCGAAAGCTTCTAAAATGGGAAAACTCCTAAAATTATAGCACAAAACCGTTAAAGGCGATGCTAGGGCTTTCTGAAGGGAAATTTATCGGGGGGACGGAGGGGAATAGTTTTGATATTGCTTCCCGACTCGCCAGGCGTAGCGCGGTGAATCAGTGTAGGAGAGACGGGAAAGCATGGAGAGGAGAGGATTTGAGAGTTTTTATAGGGAAACGTGCGACAGCTTATGCCTAAATTAATTACGATTTGTGGGGCGACGGCGACGGGGAAGTCGGGAGTGGCTTTGGCTTTGGCGGGGCGACTGCAATCCTCGATCCTGAGTGCGGACTCCCGTCAAGTGTACCGCGAATTTGACATCGGAACAGCAAAACCGACGGCAGTCGATCGCACTTCTGTACCGCATCACTTAATTGACATCTGCGATCCGACGGAAACGCTGACAGTCGCAGATTACCAGCAACAAGCTCAAAAATTAATTGCTGCTGTCGATTTTCCTGTTTCTCCTCCTCTGTTGTTGGTGGGAGGGACGGGCTTATATATTAAATCGATCGTGCGCGGTTTAAAAATTCCGAGGGTAGGGCCGATGCCCGAATTGCGATCGCAACTTGCAGAACTCGGACAATCTCAATGTTACGCGATGTTGCAGCAGGTCGATCGCTCTGCGGCTGAGAAAATTCACGTCAATGACCCCGTAAGAACTTTGAGGGCATTGGAAGTATTTTATGCGACCGGTCGCCCTATTTCCGAACAGCAGGGCGAAAATCCTCCCAATTATCCTATTTTACAAATTGGGTTGGATTGCGCGATCGATGTTTTGGTCGATCGGATCAAACAGCGCACCGAACAAATGCTAGAACGCGGTTGGATTGCTGAAGTAGAATATTTGTGTAAAAAATACGGCTGCGACTTGCCACTGTTGAACACGCTGGGATATCAGGAAATGAAACAATATTTGGCTGGCGACATTAAGCTTGAAGAAGCTAAAGAATTAACAATTTTGCACACGCGACAATTTGCGAAGAGACAGCGGACTTGGTTTCGTGCTTATCCGGAAATTGAATGGTTTGAGGTTAGCACGCCAGATTTATTGGAGCGAGTTTGGCAGAGAGTGCAGGAGTTTATCAATTGATTTTGTATCGAAATTAAAGATTTTTTCAACCGCCGATTAACGCTGATTAACGCTGATGTAATTTAAATTAATTTGCTAGTTTTTAAACTACAGTCTGATTTTTGCGTTAACTTTGAATCGGCAAAATCTCTCTAATTCTTTGCCGAAACAAACGCACAGCCGCCCGCTGTCCGACTGTTCTGCTTTGTTCGATGAAACCCGGAATTTCGGCAACGGGTAAAAATGGAAAAGCTAAACTGCGATCGCACATTTCATATTTTTCCTCCACAAGTTGATAAACTTGCAGAGATTGCCGGCGATACCTCCAAAGTTCGGGAACGCCAAGAGCAGCATATATGGAATCTTTATTAACTGAAGAATTTGTGTAATCTGACTCTATTGCTAAATCCGGCGGCGGGTCATTTGGCAAATTGATATTTCTGCCTCTAACTAAAGATTCATTTTGAATGTAGAAACAGGAATCAGGTTCGACAGCACGAGTTAAATCTTCTCGTTCAAGAGTCAGGGAACCAAGACTTCTAAGTTCAATTTCCAGCTCATCTACAATAGCTTCCACAAAGCTTTCTATCAGTCGTTTGGGTTCTTCGTGTTCTTCCAGTGGCATCCTGATTTCTAATACTCCTTCATCGTAAGCAATTCTCCAAGCTCTATCGTCCCCAACATCTGCCAGCAATGCTTTAAAAGTTGACCAACTGACACCTTTTAAAATAACTCGGTTTTCTGCTGGGGTAGTTTGCTGCTCGATGGGAGTTGATGTTGTTGTTACCATTTAACAATTCCTTGGTAGCTTCATCAATTTTTATTGTAGTCGATCTCCTGCAAAATCAAGGTAAAATTTACAAACAAAGTGCAGGTATAGGGTAGTGATAGGGCATTGCCGTGTCCTGTATTTCATTTTGCTGAACCGAAAAAAAATCTTTTTTTTTATTAACCGCAGAGAACGCAGAGGGCGCAGAGAAAGAGAAAAGAGATAAATTAATAATTTGAGAAGCAGAAAAGCCTGTTTCTCAAATTACATCTCGCGTAGTTAATTAACTGTACAAACTCGCTACATATTCGCCGTAACCGTTATAGGGCAAAGTCGGGCGAGTTTCCCACGACCAACTGTTACCGGGGCCGACTATCCGTTCGCTGGCCTGCGACCATCTGGGGTGCGGTTTGTCGGGTTCGACATTTGCTTCAAAGGCGTATTCGTTGGGGCCGATTGTATTCCAAAAAGTGGCGGGCTGTTTTTCGACAAATTCAATTTTTACGATCGACTTTGCGCCCTTAAAACCGTATTTCCAAGGAATCACTTGCCGCAGCGGCGCACCATTTTGTTTTGGTAGCCTTCGGCCATACAAGCCTGTGGCAAAAAATGCTAAATCGTTCGCCATTTCTTCAATTCGCAGACCTTCGGTATAAGGCCAAGGATAAAATTGCGACATCAAACCGGGCCCGGGGGTTATTTTGGGGTCGTAAAATGAGGTGAAGCGAACGAATTTAGCCTGCGATTGCGGTTCGACATCCGCCATCAGTAATTTCATGGGAAACCCGACCCAAGGAACTACCATCGCCCAGGCTTCTACGCAGCGAAATCGATAAACTCGTTCTTCGATAGGGAATTTCTTTTCGAGGTCGTCAATATCATAAGTTCGGGGATTTTTTACTAAACCGCCTACTTCTACTTTCCAGTTTTCTGTTGGCAAAGCTTGAGCGGCTTGCCAAATAGATTTTGTGCCACCGTATTCGTAAAAATTGTTGTATTTTGTAGCTAAGGCTTCGTCGGTAATCGCTCGATCGACTTTCGCAAAGGCGGGATTCCGGCTCAATTCCGAATATGCTTGAGTTGAGCTTTGCTCCAGAGCAGTTTTTGAGCTAGCATTGCTTTGGCAGCCGGTCAGCGGCAGCAGCGAAGCTGTCACGCCTGCGCCAATTAAATTTGTCATGAACCGGCGGCGGTTGAGAAATGCTGTTTCTGGGGTAATTTGGGGTTCGAGAATTTCCCAAGGTTTGGGAACGCGAATTAACGGCATAAGTAAGAGTTAAAAGTTAATAGTTAGTTGGGCGAAAATTGCCTCAGTTTTCATTTGTTAGTCGATTGGAGATTTGTAGTTTTAGATTGACTCCAGAGGACAAAGAATCGCGGATATTTGGCCATGCCTCGCGCTTGCTTTGCTGCGATCGCACTGCAAGTATTCGCAATGACAGTATAGCTTAATTCGGTAACAACTGAGATATTGCACCATTCTAAAGAACAGGCAAGATGCCTGTTCTTTAGAATGATTTTCTTGTGGGGTGGGCATCCTGCCCACCCGTACGATCGACCTATTAAACCTCCCTCGCAGGAAAGTCAGCAATTATTTACGCGCGATCAACCGCAGCAATTGTGGCGAAAATCTGGGAAACAATTATGATCAAGCAAAGATTCCAATTATTTAATTTGTCCACAGGAAGCGGCACGCACCGCCCCGCTTTCCTCCCCCACCAGCAATAATGTCGGACGGGGGTCTCCAGCGGAAAGACAAATGAGTTACTGCACAAATCCCAATTGCCAGAATCCCCAAAATCTCGATCGCGCGACAGTCTGCAAAAGTTGCGAGTCGAATTTGCTGCTAAAAGGTCGCTACCGAGTCTTTCACACCCTCGGTCAAAGTCTCACTTGTCGCACCTTCTTAGCAGTCGATGAAGACCAGCCTTCGCAACCCCGCTGCGTCATTCAACAGTTCTGCGGCTCAGCAGCCGCAGACGGTGGCACACAGCAAAACCGGACATTTCGCGGCTCGGCGTCAGTTCTCGACGAGTTGGGGAAACATCCCCAAATACCGAAACTGCTGGCATCTTTTGAAGTCGAAGGCTGCCAGTATTTAGTGCAAGAATACATCGAAGGCCGTAATTTAGCCGATCGGCTTTCAGAAAAAGGTGTTGTTAAAGAAATTCAAATTTGGTATCTGCTGAGCGAATTGTTGCCAGTCCTGCAATGTGTTCACGAACATCAACTGATTCACGGAGATATCAAACCGTCCAATATTATTCACCGCAAAACTCCCCAAGCATCCCCAGCTTTGGCAGGGAAAGAGGATCTACATCCCTTGTCCCAAGAAAGTTCCTCTGGGCTAGTTTTAGTCGATTTCGGCGCGGCAATTCCGGCTAATAGCGGGCCGCTGAAAACAAAAACGGTGACAGGTTCTGCGGAATATGCGGCCCCGGAACAAATTAAAGGCCAAGCGATTAAGAGCAGCGACATCTACAGTTTGGGCGTCACTTGCATTCACTTGTTAACGGGAATGTCGCCCTTTGATTTGTTTGACATCAAATCCGAAAGTTGGACTTGGAGAGATTATTTGAAAGTACCAGTTTCGGCGCGACTCGGCCGCATTCTGGATAAAATGGTGCAGCGAGAACCATCAAAACGCTATCGCTCGACCGAGGCAATTCTCACAGACATGAAATACGGCCCGGCACCGGTAGACGTGATTCTCAGCAAACCCAAGTGGACTTTGGCCATGTGGGGAGGAACTGCGGTTGCCCTGCTGTCCGTAGTGCTGGGTGTTCGCTTGCCATCTCCTGCACCGCAGGCTTTCACTTCTTCTGAGCCTGTTTCTAGCATTCCCGAAATTCGGTTCAATCCGCCCCCGATGCAGGATTTCAACGGTGAGGCATCGCAGTCCCGACCCGCAGTGCGGACTCTGGCGGATCAAGACAAAAACCCGGTTTGGGCTGTAGCAGTAGCTCCCCAGGGCCGCGTAATCGTCAGCGGGAATAACGACGGCACAATTCACTTGCGGCACAAGCGTCACGGCAAGCTGCTCAAGGTTTTAACAGGACATTTGGGGCCGGTGTGGTCGGTGGCAGTCAGTCCCGACGGCAGGACGATCGCCAGCGGTGGCGTTGACGGTACGATTAAATTGTGGAATTTCTATTCGGGCAAGTTAATTCGGACGTTGGACGGACACACAGACGGCGTGTTCTCGGTGGTTTTCAGTCCCGATAGCCAGACAGTGGCCAGTGTCGGTAAGGACAAAACTTTGAAGCTGTGGGAAGTCCAAGGCGGGGCCGAGTTGGAAACTCTCAAGCAGGTTTTTGACGAGGTGCAGTCGGTGGCTTTCAGCCCCGATCGAGAAACTTTGGCGATCGGCCGCAGCGACGGTAAGATCAACCTGTGGAACTGGCAGACTGGGGAATTGAAAGAAACTCTTTGGGGTCATTCCGAGGCGGTTTGGTCTCTGGCCATCAGCCCGGACGGTCAAACTCTCGCCAGCGGCAGTTGGGACAAGACGGTGAAGCTGTGGGATATCAGCGCAAATAATCACTCCGGGCAGCCTAACGGTTCTCTGCTACGGACTTTGATCGGCCATTCCGACAAGGTTAAGTCCTTGGCTTTCAGTCCCGACGGAGACAAACTCGCCAGCGCGGATTTGAGCGGGACTATCAAGCTGTGGCGCATGAGTTCCGGCGAAATCGCGGGCACGCTGAAGGGTCATTCTACCTGGGTGGATTTGGCTTTTAATCCTCAAGACAAAACTCTGATCAGTGGCAGTTTTGACGACACGATTAAGGTGTGGCGACTGTCTCCTTAATTTTTTCGATCGCCCGTTCAATTAATTTTTGAACAGCTAGGGCGATCGAACATTTAGCTAATTTATCTAAACACTTCCGACAGTTTCCAGGCTGACGCATGGGTGTTACAAACCCGGTTTCTAAGCTGTTGGTAATCAAAAACTGTCCGAACTGTTGCAGGACTTACGCACAGCCTCAATATATAGTGTTTTGTAGGGGCAAACCCTCCGTGGTTTCCCCCATACCTGGAATGATTGCGTAAGTCCTATGTTGGTACAAAAACAAATTTAAAATATCAAATAGTCACAATATCCCTAGAAATCGCGGTTGCTAACTAACACTTGTGGTAAAGTAGTTTCGGCTGTTAAAGTAAAATCTATGACCGCAAATTCCGAGTTAGCAGAGCAGTATTTGTCAGCGGGCGATAGCTTTCAGAAATCAGGAAAGCTTGAGGAGGCGATCGCTGAATATCAAAAATTACTAGCCATTCAAACGGAGAGTGCGATCGCACTCAACAAGATAGCAGAAATTTATTATACGCAACAAAAATATGTAGAGGCGATCGCCTCCTGTTACCAAGCACTTCGCCAGCAACCCAATTTCGCCGCCGCCTACAAAACCCTAGGTAATATCCTGCAAGCCCAAGGCAAAATAGACGCGGCAATTCGCGCCTACTCCAAGGCGATCGAATTTGATCCTAATTTTGTCGAAGCCTATGTTAACTTGGGCAGTATGTTTTACAAACAAGGCCAGCTCGATGAGGCCATAAGTTACTACCAAAAATCTATCGTTCTTCAACCAGATTTAGCAGTCGCTTATTGGAATTTAGGCAAAAGTTTGGAAGAACAAGGGCGAATCAATGAAGGTTTATTTTATCAAAAAAAAGCTCTAAATTTACAGCCGGAGTTAGAAGCGAGAAGCAATTCAGTAAAAAGTAACACTTACTGAAGAGGAATGTTATAGTCAAAATAATTCAATCATTAACGATGCAAGCTGGATCAACATGGAAATTAGCCAGAATCCGCTCGAATTCCTAACGGCTAAAGTACAAGAAACTGTTGCCGATACCCAAAACTTAGCCAACCAAATCGCTGCTAAAGTTGAGGAAAATGCAACTGTATTAACGGCGTGGGTACAATCAGCGCCAAGTTCAATGGTTAGTGCCGGGGCGATCGCCACTCAAGAAGCTTTTAAAATAGCACATAACATCCGTTTTGAGAACCTGCCAACCACTCTGCAATTCAAATTTGCTAGGGCTGGTATGCGTGACGGCATCCGAAATGTGCAAGAAGCAGCAAAAGTATTTGAATCCATACCCGCCCAAATTCGTGCCCAAGGGCCAGAAGCAATTCGCAACTTCTGTCAAGATAAAGATTGGAGCCACATCCAAGCGCACGTCAATGGAGGCGGAAGCGAAGCTACTAACGGGATTTTTGAATATTTTTGGGTGAATCGTGCTCGCGGTGGTGTAGACATGACTGCCGCAGAATTAGCAGTCGCTAAGCAAGTTTTAGCGGATGCAGCGTTTAAAGCAGCAGTTGCCGAAATCGTGGGGGCTGCAATGAAAGGGGCGATCGCCGCAGCAGTAATTGAGTTAATATTTTCTATCTTAGAAAACTCGCTATTGTGCGTTGAAGGCCAAATTACCCAGTCAGAGTTAGTCGAACAAGTCGCCAGCGCCACCGCCAAAGCTGGCATTGCTGGCGGTGTTATTACTGGTATTCTGTTAACGCTGTGCATGATATTTCCCCCGATTGCCGCGCTTTTAGGTGCCGCAGCGATGCCCTTGGCGGTTGCAGGTATTGGTTTTATGGGAATTCGCGCCTGGGAAATATTTTGTCACGGCGATCGACTATTTGGTATTACTGAACAAACACAAAAATTTCTGGCGATGACTGAAGCGATAATTTAAACAGTTGACAATTGACAGTTGACTGTTGACTGTTATGATACCCGCATCAAACAGTTTATGAAACGCGGATTTAAGACTCTATTCATTAGGTTATTTATGTCCGCACTTTTGGGTGACGGTTGCTTGTAGCAACATTTTCTGATGATTGGGAAATATAAATAGTATGGATTCAGTAGAAAAAACTCAAGATCAGCAGCATCCGCAATACAAGCGCGATCGAGCCAGTGTCAATACTTTATTAGCAGGAGAAGCAACCGACTACAATTTATCGGAATTAGCAAGATTAATAATTCGCTACCGAGGCTTTCCCGGCGCCCGAGATATTCAATCAGACTTAAAAAAAGTCCTGCAACAATGGAATTATACCGAAGAAAGTCTTTACGAACAAACCCGTAAAATTCACACGAAAGGTGAAGTTTACAGGAAACAAAAAAGCGATCAAGAAGATTGGCTTTAATCTCAAATCTACCTTAAATACCTCCTTTATCTCTTACGTGAGAAAGGCTATATTACGAAAGCTTAGAAGTGAAATAGCGATCGAAATTAATGAGTAATTTTAGGCCTCGGAGCCGGTGCACCTCGCAGCATTCCTTCTGTACTGAGGTCTTCATCAATTTCTTCCCAGTGAATGCCATAGCCTCCTCCACATACTTCCCATTTTTCCCTTTGATCGGGCGTTGCATGAAACAATCTTGGATACCAAATTAAAGGGACGGTAATGATTCGTCCATCCATCAAATCAACACTAATGGTTTCTTCTGTAAAATGAATGTGCTTAACTCTCTCGTCCGCTCGAATCGCCAAAATACCCATACCAAGCCTCCAATAGCGTTTGTTTATTTTCTTGTACTACCGACTGTATTTTACGAAGTTCTTTAGCACTAAAACCAAGGTTGTTTCCTAAACTGACTGGCTCCAACCAAAATTTAACCGATGATTTGTCTCTGTCAATATGAACATGAGGTGGTTCATTTGGTTCATGGCTGTAAAAGTAAAGTCGGTAAGGGCCTATTCGTAAAATAGTGGGCATAATTCCAGGTTATACAATATTTCAATGCGAATATCTGTATTTGGTCTTCTTTTATTCTTCTTCCATGACACTGGTGGTGTAAAATCAACTGGTTCCTAGGAAGAGCCTGGGAACCAGTTGCAGTCAACAGTCAACAGTCAACTGTTAACTATCTTCAAACCATCTCTGGCGAAACTTGCATAGCCGGCTGCGGCTGGAACTGGAACAGCGAATAAACCACATTGCGGCGGATATCGGTCATCATGTCCAAAAACAGCTCGTAACCTTCAGTTTTGTACTCGATCAGCGGGTCTTTTTGCCCGTAACCGCGCAGCCCTACAGACTCGCGCAAAGCATCCATTTGTTGCAAGTGTTCCCGCCACAAAGTATCAATTTGCTGCAAAATAAAGAACCGTTCCGCATCTCGCATCAATTCAGCTCGGATTGCATTAACTTCCGCTTCTTTAATGTCGTAAGCATTGCGGACTTGTTCGTGCAAGAAAGTTTTAATTTCCTCAACGGACAAATCTTCTAGCTGATCCGGTGTCATGTCAGCGAGTAGATAAACAAATTCCTTCACCTTGCTCACAAGTTTGTCGAGTTCCCATTCTTCCGAAGGTAAATCGGGATTGATGTATGCTCCTACGATGTCGTCCATCGTCTGTTCGGCATACTTAATTACCTGTTCTTTGGAGTCCAAACCTTCTAATACTCGGCGACGTTCCGCATAGATTGCTCGACGCTGATTGTTCATCACTTCGTCATATTCAAATACCTGCTTGCGGATATCGTAATAGTAGGTTTCGACTTTTTTCTGAGCGCCTTCGAGGGAACGAGTCAGCATTCCAGATTCGATCGGCATATCTTCCTCAACACCGAAAGCCTTCATCAAACCGGCCACCCGTTCGCCACCGAAAATCCTAAGCAAATTGTCTTCCAAACTCAAGAAAAACCGCGTAGAACCAGGGTCTCCTTGGCGTCCCGCCCGGCCGCGCAATTGATTGTCGATCCGGCGCGATTCGTGGCGTTCGGTACCGATGACGTGCAAGCCTCCCAACTGCACGACTTCATCGTGTTCGGTGCTGGTAAAAGCATCGTATTCCCTGCGAGTTAAATTGTAAGCTTCCCGCAATTTTTGAATTACCGGGTCTTTTGTCGGCGCTTTTTCCGAAGCTATAGCCACGATATCATCGGCTTGCAATTCCGAGAGCGATCGCTCCCCGTACTCCTTCACCGCCAATTCCACCGCCGCCTTGAGCATTTGCTCGGCATCTTTCGATAGCTGCGTCGGGAAAATCTGTGCCGAAGCTTTCCAAGACTTAACCTTTTTGGCCGTTTGACCAAAACCTTGAGCTGGGGGGCGGCCGCCAATACCGGGCACTTGCACTAGCGAAAACCCGTCCTCATCATCGGGCCGCACAATCCGGGGCATAAGATACTCGCGCAACTTCAGGCGGCCCATGTACTCAGAATTACCGCCCAAAATGATGTCTGTACCGCGCCCGGCCATGTTCGTGGCGATCGTCACAGCGCCTTTGCGTCCGGCTTGAGCGATAATTTCCGACTCCCGCTCCACATTTTCCGGTTTAGCATTAAGCAAATTGTGAGGAATTTTCCGTTCCAGCAGCAGCCGCGACAGCAACTCCGACTTTTCCACGCTCGTAGTGCCCACCAGCACCGGCCGACCGATTTCGTGCATTTCCGCGCAGTCTTGGGCGATCGCATTCCACTTACCAGCCTCCGCCTTGTAAACCATATCCGAAAGGTCAGTACGGCTGGTAATCCGGTTAGTGGGAATCAGCGTTACTTCCAGATTGTAAATCTTCTCAAACTCCGTCTCTTCAGTCTTCGCCGTCCCAGTCATCCCCGACAGCTTCGGATAAAGCAAAAAGAAATTCTGATAGGTAATCGTCGCCAGCGTCTGAGTTTCCGGCTGAATTTCCGCCCGTTCCTTCGCTTCGATCGCCTGGTGCAAACCGTCACTCCAGCGCCGTCCCGGCATCACCCGACCGGTAAACTCATCCACAATCACCACCTCGCGATCGGGAGTGACGATGTAGTTAATATCCTTAATAAACAATTCCTTCGCCTTAATCGCATTAAAAATGTAATGCGCCCAAGGGTCAGCCGGGTCGTACAAATCCGTAACACCCAACAACCGCTCAGCTTCACCAAACCCTTCATCGGTCAATAGCACATTCCGAGCCTTTTCGTCAACCTCGTAATGTTCTTCATTTTCCTTTCTCAGAGCAGCAGCTACCTCAGCCGCCCGTATATACTTCTCACTGGGGCGTTCCACCTGGCCGGAAATAATTAAAGGCGTCCGTGCTTCATCAATCAGCACCGAGTCAACCTCGTCAATCACGCAGAAATTAAAAGGACGCTGCACTACATCTTCCATGACAGTAGCCATGTTGTCGCGCAAATAATCAAAGCCGACTTCGCTGTTAGTGGCGTAGGTAATATCGCAGCTATAATTTTTCTTGCGTTCCACCTGATCCATGCCCTGCTGAATCAGTCCCACAGTCAATCCCAGGAAGCGGTGCACCTGTCCCATCCATTCCGCGTCCCGTCTTGCGAGATAATCGTTGACGGTGATGATGTGTACGCCTTTGCCGTTGAGGGCGTTAAGGTAAGCTGGCAGCGTCGCCACAAGAGTTTTACCTTCACCGGTTTTCATTTCGGCAATTTGGCCTTTGTGCAGGATGATGCCGCCGAGGAGTTGGACATCAAAGTGGCGCAGTCCCAAAACCCGCTGTCCCGCTTCCCGCACCACTGCAAAAGCTTCCGGCAAGATTTCGTCTAAGATCTCTTTTTCTTCGTTGAGAGATTTAGCTTTTGCCAGACGTTCTTGAAACTCGGCCGTTTTCCCTCGGAGGTCGTCGTCTGAGAGTACGCGGAAGTCTTCTTCCAAGATATTGATATCAGCTACCCAAGGCTGAAATTTTCTAAGTTTGCGCGCGTTGGGATCGCCTAGCAGATTTTTAAACATGGCAGGAGAGGCAGATTTTTAATAATTTAGCTATTAGCTTTCAGGGTTACGGGCTGTAGTGTTAGCCACAACATATACCCTCCCCGATTGTAGCAACCATTGACCCTCCTGGGCCGTCGCTGGGGGCGATCGACCGATTTTGGATTTTCGATTTTAGATTTTAGATTGAATAATAGATCGATTTTAGATTTTAGATTTTGGATTTTAGATTGAATAATTGAGTTCTGTTCCCGGTTGTTAAGGGGATGGAGGGCCCTAATCGTCAAACAGCAGACTGACCGCATTTTTGGTGAAATTTCCGGAACGGCGATCGGGTTTTAATCGAAAAAGCGATCTCGCTTGCAATTTAGCTACCCTAGAACAAGGAAACTATACTTAAACCTTGCACCAGTCGAATAATCTCACATTCCATCTGCCTTACTTGACAACAAAGGTTGTAGCTCCAAGTTGATTTCTAGCTTCTCTGACTGGGGTAAAACTTCCTAATTGGTGCATTGTCTTACTTAGAGACACCCAGCACATTTATGACTTTTCCATTCAAAGCACGTTTGAAGGGCCAGAAGAATTCACCAACAATGGTGCGGCCGTTAATTAACCAGCATTGGTTGGTGCGGATCGTTCTGCGCTCCATTTCCTACTTCCGCAAAGACTTATGGCTGATCATCATACTCTTGCTTTTGATCGGAGCATCAGTGCTTTTCAACCTTCTCAACGCCTGGCCGATCGCGATTCTAGTCGATACGGTTTTGTCGCCAACTCCGAAATCCGACTGGATTCATACACTGTTTCTTGCTCCGTTCGGTGAAGGCACGCTGAACCGGATTTTCGGAATGGCGTTCGTCGCGATGATTATCAGAATCCTGAGCGATACCGTCTTCATGCTTCGTAGGATGTTGAACTACCGCATCCAGTACAACGGAACCTTGCGCGTTCGTACCGAACTTTACGACAAACTACAAGCGCTGAGTCTCGGTTGGCACGGCGGACGATCGCAAGGTGACGCAATCTATCGGTTGAGCTATGACAGCCTCGGACCCTGGGGGGTGATCGATACGCTCATCGGCTCCACGGCTGCATCGGTGACGCTGACGGCGATGATCTGGATCATGCTGTCACGCCACGTCCTTCTCACCGTGTTTGCGCTTTCGTTCACTCCGCTTCTAATAGTGGCGAATTGGTACTTCGAGAGAAGGATTAGGAATCGAGCTCTAGAGTCGAAGCAGACCGATGCGGTGATGACCTCAACCATGCAGCAAGCTATAGAGTTGATCGGGCTAATCCAGTCCTTCGGTCGAGAAGCAACGGAGTCGCAGCGCTTCGGGCAGGCGGTCGAACGTAGCGTCAAAGCGTCCATGCGACTCAATTGGCAGGAAAACCTCTATCCGTTAGCGGTTCAGGTAGTCTTCGCCCTGGGAAGCGGAGTAATCTTAGGCTACGGCGGATACTTAGTCTATCGCGACCAGTTCTTGCGTCCGGTGCAGGGCGGCGTGACCATTGGCGATCTACTCGTATTCATGGCATACCTGGGGCAGTTCTGGGACCCGATAGGTTGGGTGTTGGGCTTCACTACTAAAATCCAGACGTTTGTTGCTTCATGCGATCGCGTCTTTACGGTCATTGACGAGCCACCTGCTATAAAGGATGAGCCTGATGCGAGATCGCTTCCTGTTCATCCCTGCACATTAGCACTTGCGGATGTGAGCTTCGAGTACAACTCTGGGCAACCCGTTTTGCGAAACATCAATGCTAGTATCGAGCCGGGTCAAATGGTGGCGTTTTTAGGCCCTAGCGGGACAGGAAAGAGTACGCTGCTCAATCTTTTGCCCCGCTTCTATGACCCGACATCGGGCAGCGTCCTCCTCGACGGCTTTGACCTTCGCACCCTCAAGATTGCCGATGTCCGCAAACACATGGCGCTCGTCTCCCAAGGTAGCCCGCTTTTCCCCGGAACGATCGCCGAGAATATCGCCTACGGTCGCGCGGATGCAAGACTCTCCGATATTCGGGAGGCGGCGGTCGAAGCTGGAGCAGTTGAGTTCATCGAAACCTTGCCGGAACAGTATGATACTTTAATCGCTGAGGGCGGTCAAAACTTATCGGGCGGACAGCGACAGCGCCTAGCTATTGCGCGAGCGCTCATCACTAAGGCTCCCATACTCATTCTCGATGAACCCACGAATGCCCTGGACTTGAAGCACGAGCAGTGGGTCTTAGAGACTCTGCAACGTCTACGCCGCAAAAGAACGATCGTCTTGGTCACGCACCGACTCACAACAGCGATAGACTGCGATCTGATTTTTGTGATGCAAGATGGCGAGATTGTTGAATCTGGCAGTCACTCCGAACTCTTTAACCAACAGGGACTCTACTACCGAATGTTGGGCTACGACCCAGTAAAATCAACAGGAGTTACGCCCAAACCCTCCATAGAGTAGGGACACGACATGACTCTTTTCAAACAATTTTAGATTTTAGATTTTAGATTTTAGATTGAATAATTGACCTCTGTTGCCGGTTGTTAAAGGGATGGAGGGTGATAATAGTCAAACAGCAGACTGGGCGATCGCATTTTTGGTGAAAGTTCGGGAAGTGCGATCGGGTTTTACTGGCGCAAAAGCTAAATACTTCTAAAAAGGCACTGGCGATCGATTTCCCTCACCCGCCACCAAATCCCACAACACATCAATACCTAAGCCGAGATATTTTGCATCCTGATGCTGCTCAACCCATTGCACAACAGCAGGCAAAACCTCACTAGATTTCAGACCCAAATTACCCAAGGCTTCTGCTGCAAAGTAACGCACCAAGTCCTCCCCATCTTCGAGACGTTGCAGCAGGGCACTGATGACGGCTTCTGAAGCATTTCCCAACCTGCCCAAGGCAGATGCTGCCGAGCTACGCAGTGAGTTATCCCCATCTTCCAGACCTAACAGCAGGGCACTGATGACAGATTCTGAAGCATTTCCCAAGTTACGCAAGGCTGATGCTGCCAAGCGACGTACTGAGTTATCCTCATCTTCCAGACATAGTAATAGGGCATTAATCACGACTTCTGAAGCATTTCCCAACCTGCCCAAGACAGATACTGCCTCACGACGTACTGAGTTAGCCTCATCTTCCAGACGTAGTAGCAGAGCATTGATGAGAGTTTCTGAAGCATTTCCCAACTTGCCCAAGACATATACTGCCTCACG
This sequence comes from Microcoleus sp. T3_A4, assembly GCF_036700465.1. Taxonomy (NCBI): domain Bacteria; kingdom Bacillati; phylum Cyanobacteriota; class Cyanophyceae; order Oscillatoriales; family Microcoleaceae; genus Microcoleus; species Microcoleus sp. T3_A4. Next base: position 86,468 of record NZ_JAUBOY010000033.1, read on the forward strand.
ACGTACTGACTTAGCCTCATCTTCCAGACGTAGTAACAGAGCATTGATGAGAGTTTCTGAAGCATTTCCCAAGTTGCCCAAGGCATATGCTGCTTCACCACGCACTGAGTTATTCTCATCTTCCAGACGTAGTAGCAGAGCATTGATGACGGCTTCTGAAGCATTTCCCAAGTTGCCCAAGGCAGATGCTGCTGCCTCACGACGCACTGAGTTATTCTCATCTTCCAGACGTAGTAGCAGAGCATTGATGACGGCTTCTGAAGCATTTCCCAACCTGCCCAAGACAGATGCTGCCGAGGCACGCATCGAGTTATCCCCATTTTCCAGACCTAGTAGCAGAGCATTGATGACGGCTTCTGAAGCATTTCCCAAGTTGCCCAAGGCCAATGCTGCCTCACCACGCACTGAGTTATTCTTATCTTCCAGACGTAGTAGCAGAGCATTGATGACGGCTTCTGAAGCATTTCCCAACCTGCCCAAGACAGATGCTGCCG
>NZ_JAUBOY010000033.1:87061-88989 GCF_036700465.1 Microcoleus sp. T3_A4
AGGCACGCATCGAGTTATCCCCATTTTCCAGACCTAGTAGCAGAGCATTGATGACGGCTTCTGAAGCATTTCCCAACCTGACCAAGGCTTGTGCTGCCTCACGACGCACCCACTTATCCCCATCTTCGAGGCGTAACAACAGGGCACTAATGACGGTTTCTGAAGCATTTCCTAACTTGCCCAAGGCTTGTGCTGCCTCACGACGCACATCCTCATTCCCATCTTCGAGGCGTCGTAGCATGACACTGATGATAGCTTCTTTTTCCCCTAATGCTGCTTGATATTCCTCCAATGGATTTTCATCAACACCCCTTGCTTTCAAAAGTTGCAAAGTTGGCGCCTCAAACTCAGTCTCATTCATACTGCAAAGGATTTGAAAAACCTGAGAGCCAACTCTGCCACCAACCAGTGCCCGATCCCTTACCTCCAACTCAACCAACTTCTCCAAAATCTCCACAGTTAGACTAGAATCTACCACCTTTAACTCTTTAATATTTTCAGCAAGGCAACTGCCAGCAAAAAATAAATCGCGGTGCAACCATTCCTCATGCTCGCTATTGGCAGCCAAAATTGCCCGCATCGCTTTCGCCGCTTTCTTCGGTTTTTGTTGAGCAATCAACAACAGCAACACTTCCCGCCAGTGGGGGTCATGCAAATGCTCTCGAATATGATTGAGAACAATCTCAAAATCATCCTCATCATCTGCCTGATAGCCGATTTCCTGAGCGCACAAATATTCTTGAAAAGTCTTGTGTACAAAAGCGTACAAATCTTGTCCTTGTTCGTTGAGCAATCCCGTCCGCTGTTGAATAAAATCAACAAATCGTTTAGCTTCCTCTTTTGCCTTGAACAATTCAACCTGTTTTTTGGTTTTAATGTTCTGAGTTAACTGCTCTAACAAATCCTCCTTGACAATCAGCGTCCCGCCTTCAGGATTATCCGTACTACCCTGAGTGTGAATCCAATAGGCAAGAATTTCCATCAGCCGCCGTAAGTCGTCTGCATCTAAACATTTGAATACCGACTGCTCAGTCATGTTTTTGTTAGCATCCCAACACTTTAACAGTGTCTCCACAGCTTTTTCATAAAGCTTGTGGCGTGCCCTCGGCAGTACAGCTTGATAGCGGTGAATCAAAGCAATGATTGTCAGCAATAGCGGATTTCTCGCCAACAATTTAATTCGGTCATTTTCATCCAGAGCTTTTTTAATGCTATCTTTGCGACGTTGAGCTTCCGCCGCATCTCGAACGCGGCTGTCGTACCAGCGATTAATAAACTCATCAACCTTAGGATCGTCAAATAGTTGTAACTGATAGTGTTCAAACTCCGAAGTATTAAAAAAATCGCGTTTGTAACCAGCAGGGCGAGAAGTAATAATTGCCAAGTTTTGATGATACTGCCCCAAAAAACTCTCAATGTGCTGCACCACCGCATAGCGCTTGGATTCTTCAACAACCTCATCCAATCCATCCAACAAAATCATCGCCCTACCGTCGGCCAGCCAATACTCAAAAAAGCCTTCTGGCAGCGGTTTCACGGACATAGTTTTCTCGGCAAACTGGCGGGCATAGTCGAGGAGATTGATATCTGAAATCATAGCAAAATCCCGAATTTTAATCAAAATCGGCAAGCAATCTATCCCAGAAGGCAAGCCGATTTTTTCGGGATAACCCTGAGCCAACATCACCGCAAAAAAGCTCAGTAAAGTTGTTTTGCCTGAACCCGGAGCGCCCAGCAGCACAAATTTATTTGATTGATTTTGATTCAATAATTGTGATGCTAAAAACTTTCTACCAGAGCGAGTTTCTCTCTGAATCTGTGGCAGGTTTTTGCATTCTACCAATTCTTCTTGGACAATACTCCGGACAGTTTTTAAGCAGCCAGAGTACCATAAGACAAGACTGAAGGAAGGTTAGGGTGATTTAAAA
>NZ_JAUBOY010000034.1:0-87883 GCF_036700465.1 Microcoleus sp. T3_A4
AGTTAAACGGAAAAACTTTTTGACTCCAACTTTTCACAACTGATAAAAAAATTCCACACACATCTGCGGAATGTGGGTTGACAGCACGATTTGGGCCACAAATAGCCAATTGCTCCCTGCTGTTAGCCGCACAAAATTTAACAGCTATAGCTGAAACCGGGGCGGGGGGTCTCCCACCCAAAAGACTGCGAATCACTCTTTTGGGTGATGCTAGCAAATTACTCTAGCGGATATATTCTTTTAAGATGCTGTTCCGGTTGGGATGGCGCAACTTCCGCAGGGCTTTAGCCTCGATTTGGCGAATCCGCTCACGAGTGACGTTAAAGATTTGACCAATTTCCTCCAAGGTCTTCATCCGTCCGTCATCTAAGCCGTAACGCAGCCGCAGTACATCTCGTTCTCGGGGGCTGAGAGTATCCAAAACGCTTTCCAAGTCTTCCCTAAGCAAGTTTTTCGAGACTTGATCTTCTGGTGTTTCCCCGTCAGATTCAATAAAATCTCCCAGACGTGAGTCTTCCTCTTTGCCGATCGGAGTTTCTAAAGAGATAGGCAACTGTGCGGACTTAGCGATGAACCGCAACTTCTCGATCGTCATCTCCATGCGGGTAGCAATTTCTTCTTCCGTAGGCTTGCGACCCATTTCCTGAGACAGGAGTTTAGTAGTTTTCTTGATCCGCGAAATGGTTTCATAAAGGTGAACCGGCAGGCGGATAGTGCGCGATTGGTCGGCGATTGCCCGGGTGATGGCTTGACGTATCCACCAAGTTGCGTAGGTAGAAAACTTGTAACCTTTTTCGTGATCGAATTTTTCAGCAGCCCGGATCAGACCCAAAGAGCCTTCCTGAATCAAATCTTGGAAAGACAAACCGCGATTCATGTATTTTTTGGCGATCGACACCACCAAACGCAGGTTTGATTGCACCATTTTTTCCTTGGCCCGACGACCGACGTGGAGTCGGTGACGGAATGCAGGAAGTGCCATATCTACAGCATTCGCCCATTCGCTGTCTTTGGGTTCGCGGTTATACTCTTCGAGCAGTTGTTCTCGAACTCGCTCTAATTCCAGCAAATCTGCAATCTTGCGTGCTAGTTCAATCTCTTCGTCAGCTCGCAGCAGTCGAATCCGACCGATTTCTTGCAGGTAAAGACGAATAGAGTCTTCAGTATAATGCTTTTTCTTTGCCTGAGCCCGACGGCGGGCTTTGGCGCCTTTGCCAGATTTAGTGTCGTCCTCAGATTGAGAGTCTAAGAATTCTTCTCGATCGTCTTCTTCGTCGATAAAGAGTTCTAACTCGCTCTCAGGTAGAACGCTTTCGGCGCCCCGAAGCAACTCGATTGTTTCCATTTCCGGTGTAATTGTGGTTGCGAGTACGGTGTTAGCTGGGATCATGCCGTCTTCCTCATGCTCCTGAATTAAAGAATAAATAACAGTGGAATAGTGTCTGTTTGTAGTTTAGACAAGTTAGCCAGGATTGACATTCCCGCAGGAAGAAATAGTGGGATTTTTGGTCTGCTAGCTGAATTTGTTACCGAAACTGCACCTGTTTTATGAGTCACTGTTCGAGTTCTGGTTTGAAGCAGTCAGCGCATTCAATTGATCGCAGATTTTAACATCGCGACCTTAAATTGAGCTAGCGGCTTTTTCTTTCGGAGCGAGTTACCACATCATCTGCAATACCTTGCCCCCAGAAGCAAACCATGAAGTGCGATCGATCACACTTCCAAAAATACTGGCTTTTTTACTCGGTACTTCGAGCTTTTACCCGTACAAGTTTTCCCGCACGGAACCCTCTAACTTTTGTATTGGAGGTGTCGAACTTTTGATTCGCCTTGCTTTCACTCTGGTTGTCAGACATGACAGTTGCACGGCAAGTTTTCGCCACCTTGGATGCCGGTCTGCTGCCTCAAATGCAACAGCAGAGGGTTGAAGCACCAAACGGGGAGAATCGGATCTTGCAAAGACCTTCCCGATTGTAGCCTTTCTCACAAAAAATGGAAGTTGTTTTCCATTGTTGGTCAAGAACTAGGAAAACTCTGTCAGCTTAGCTTGACAATACTAACTCATGTCCGGCTCTGCTAAATCCTGAGAACGGCCCGCAAAAACTTTGGCACGATCAAACGGCCCTGTTTTCTGCGTATATCTGGGTGAACGGCTGCGGCGTAGTTGGCCAGACAGTTAGCAGACAATTTTTGAGTTGCCCAAATTGGAACCAATACAATCCGTGTAGATACACCCATCATTACCCTGTTTCCCTGAATTGAATCATACGCAATCTGCGATTGAATAAAGCTCGTAGCTTTAGTTTTAAGTCGGTAACTCTGGATTAGAGACCGACTCTGACCCCCAATGAAGCGTTGCGGGTTGAGTAATGCAACAGGGGCTTTCATTGTTAAGTTAGCTCAAATCTCAGAAATTGGGTTTAATTTTCACGTTAAATCACATTAAGTTCTTAACGTCACATTCTTATTTAAGCAGTTCGACACGAGTTTGTCGCGTCCATGGCAAAAACCACCAGGATAAATTCTACTGAGAGTTAACCCGCCGCGCAACTCTGGGCTGCGGACTTCTCTAAAATTTTTGGCTTTCGGTTCGCACTTGCGCGATCGCAGGGTCTCACAAACAATACAATTCGACATCTCCCGGAAGTATAACTTCACGATTCCTTTAAATACATTGTGACAGTGTGAAGATTCAATAAACTCCTTCCATCAATTGTAGGTAGGATTCCCGAATTGTCTTGATAATTTCAAGCAGACGGAAAAAAAGCCACAGCCGACGTTGCTGCAACTGCCTGCCGATGATAACTCCGCCAGGGAAGAAAAATTTATCCAGTTAGCGATGTGCTTGCTATGGTTAGAGAAGGCCTAAACTTCAGGATACTTAAAGCAATGGAACGGTAGGACGTTGGTGCGATGCTCAAAATTTTGTTATTATTTACAGCGTGTCCTCCGAAAGCACAGAGTCTCGCTTTATCCTCTACTCTGGTTTAAATTATGTGGCTTGACCGTTAGGGGATGAAGCTATCAAGAAAAATTTCCGCTCCCTGTCTATATTGACAACCCAACGAAGGTTTACTAGAAAGAATTAACCTTATTGAGAGAAAGATTTAGTAATTAATTAATCGGGCTGATCTTACCATCTCTTTATAGCGTGTGTTTGTAGTCAGGACTTCAGTTTTTGTTATATTGCTGAATAACCACTAAAGTCCTGACTGCGAACTTAATTTAACCCCAAGACAGATTACTGCTGATTCCGCAGGCGGGGGTTAACAAACTCGTTTAATCCTTCCCCCACCAAAGACAGTCCCACCACCATTAAAGTCATCGCCAAACCGGGAAACAAAGCCGTCCACCAAATGCCAGTAGGTAGCGCATCTAAAGCTAAACGCAAGTCGTGTCCCCATTCGGGAGTTGCTTCGGGAAGTCCTAATCCGAGAAATCCCAAACCTCCTAATGTTAAAATCGCATCGGCAGCGTTGAGCGCAAACAGCACAGGTACGCTCTGAATCACATTTAGAAACAGGTAGCGCGAAAGCACTGTCCAAGTGTCAGCACCCATTGCTCGCGCAGCTTCGACAAATAATTCGGTTTTGACGCTGACGGTGTGATTCCTGACGACGCGGTAGTATTGAGGGATGTAGGAAATGCTCAGGGCGATCGCAGCATTCAAAACTCCTTTTCCCACTACAAACGCTAGCGTCAAAGAAAGCAGCAGCCCCGGCAAAGTATAAATTGTATCCATTAAAAATAACAACACTCGATCGAGCTTACCGCCCAAATAACCGCTAACCAAACCCAGCGGCACACCGATAAACAAACTCAAAGATGTGGCTAAAATCACCACTTGCCAAGCCGCCCGAGAAGCAAACAGCGTGCGGGAAAACACATCGTAGCCGCTGCGGCTAGTACCAAACCAATAATTCGCCGACGGCGGTTCGTGGATGGGGTTAATCAAAGCCTCCGTAGGATTTTGCAGCCATCCCCAAGCTTGCATAGCTGGAGACAAGGTGGCTACCAATATAAACACGGCAGTGATTGTCAAACCTGCCCACATCATTTTCATTGACAGGCTTGACGGTGAGGCACTGTTGAGAAATCGCGGCAGTCGGAGGCGGCTTTGAGCCATAATTGATAATTCGTGCGTCAGATTTGTTTTCATCAGCATATCAATATTTACCGAAAACCATAGGAAGACTTTTTAACCGGAGATGAACGCAGATATCAGCGGTTAAAAAGTCTTCGCTAATTTGCCTTCCTACAAATTACTGGCAATTAACTCGCGGTACTGGCTTTTTGGCTTAACTCCTTTGAGTTCAGCTACCAAATCTTTGTCTTTGAAATACTGAATCGTCGGCGTACCAATCACGCCAGCATTTTCAGCAATTTCTGGATCTTCTTCGATGTCAATTTCCACGTAGTGGATTTTGCCCTCGAACTCATCTACTACTTTGTTCAAAATCGGCTTGAGGCTGTGGCAAGGCCCACAACTCGGAGAGGCATATTTGACCACAATGAGTCGATCGCTATCGTGGAACAACTTCCGCAAAGCATAACCTCCTTCGTGGCGCGTGTCTTGGATATCAAAGTTCGCGCTGGTTTTGCGTACTTTTTGAGCTTCCGGCGCTGCGGCGGGTTGCTCGGATTCCTCGGTTTGGTGGAATTCCTGAGCTAAACCATTGGACGACAGCCACCTTTCTGCCAACATCGCCCCCATACAACCGCTACCGGCGGCGGTGATGGCTTGGCGAAACTCGTGGTCTTGCACGTCGCCGACGGCGTAAACTCCCTCGACGCTGGTTTCTACCGAACCGTGTTTGGTAACGACATAACCTACTTCGTCGAGTTCTAACTGACCTTGGAACAGTTGAGTGTTGGGAGTGTGACCGATCGCATAAAACAATCCTTTCACCAGCAAATCGCTCTCGGCACCTGTCACGATATTTCTAAGTCTCACCCCGTCCATTTTGCCGCCCGCTTCGCCCAAGATATCCAGTGCTTCGGTGTTCCAGTGCACGGTAATTTTGGGATTGCTCAGCACTCTGTCTTGCATGGCTTTGCTGGCGCGCATTTGATCGCGCCGCACCAGCATATGTACGTGAGAGCCGTATTTTGTCAAATAAATAGATTCTTCCGCTGCGGTATCGCCCGCGCCGATTACAGCTAAATCTACTCCTTTAAAAATTGGGGTAGCGCCGTCGCAAATGGCACAGGCAGAAATGCCGTGACTCCAAAATACGTGTTCGCTAGGCAGCCCCAGCCTTTTCGCCGTCGCGCCTGTAGCTATTACTATCGTGTGGGTTTTGATTTCTCTGTCTTCCGATCGCACTGTAAACGGACGCTGGCTCAAATCCACCGAAATTACATCTTCTGTGTATAACTCCGCACCCCAGCGCGCTGCTTGAGCTTTCATCCGATCCATGAGTTCCGGCCCGGTGATGCCTTCGGGAAAGCCGGGGAAGTTTTCTACTTCTGTGGTGGTCATCAGTTGACCGCCGGGGACACCTCCGGCTTGGTAGCCTTCAAATACTACGGGTTTCAGGTTTGCCCTCCCGGCGTAGATGGCTGCTGTGTAGCCTGCGGGTCCGGAGCCGATAATTACTAGGTTTTCTACGGTTTCGTTGGTCATAGCTATTTACTTAAACTCATAACGACTTCGTTTTACTAATTCTAGCAGAGTTCGATCGAGTTTGGTGGGATGCCATTGGGCGATCGAGCATCTCTATCTATTTTTGAGGGTCGATCGGTCTTCGGGGCAATTCCAACTACTTTAATAAGCAAAAACAATCTAAAAGTCGATTTAGTTTTAAATGTTCGATCTATTTTGACTGCGGAAATCTTAAGAAAATCTAAAGATGAGCAAAATTATTGACTTCATTCTCAATTATTTTACCTATTTACTTGCTTTGAGGCTTGTGGTACGATTTTCAAAATCCAGGGGCATTATGACTAATTTTACTTTTTGAGGCTGTAAGCTTTTAAAATCGTAAAATTAACGAACTCACAGATGTAATAAGTACAATTGTTTATGCAAAATCCGCATTTTATGGTTTAAGAATTGTAACGGAGATTTGGGTGTATTTGACAAAATACATGATTTGTGGTATGCAAGGTGCCAGCGGGGAGAAATTAGAAGGAAATTTTTAACCGCTTTGGAAGCACAGGCGGGACGCCCGTGCCACGATAAACATAGAATTTTGTAATTGTGTCTGAATGGATAAAATCAAGATATTGTTTGTGTGCAGTCAGAATAAGTGGAGAAGTTTGACTGCGGAGAAAATATGCCAGAAGGTTAGTGGCTACAGTGTGCGATCGGCGGGAACGGAAAAAGGTGCAAGAATTAGAGTCACTGAGGGTCTTGTCGGTTGGGCGGATGTGATATTTGTGATGGAGAAGAAGCATGGCGATCGACTCCGCAGCAAATTTCCTGAAAGTCTCGAAGGCAAGAAAGTTATTTGCCTGCAAATCCCGGACAATTACGAATATATGGAACCGGAGTTAGTCGAGCTTTTGCAGGCGAAACTGAACCCCTATATGGAAATGCCCGATAACGAGATAAATTTTATGCAGCGAGTTTTGGAACCGGAAGTGATGGATTCCTTGGAAGAGGCGATCGAATACGATTCGATGGATTTTGCTGAGGTTAATGCTGCTTTTGCTCAGAGTGCTGCGGCGTTGGGGCCGGTTTTTGGAAACGTTTTGGATGCGGGGACGGGTACGGCGAGAATTCCGATCGCACTTTGTCAACTCCGGCCAGCATGGAAATTGACTTGCATTGATTTGTCGGCAAATATGCTAAAAGTCGGGGCACAAAATGTGGAAAAGGCAGGCGTGCGATCGCAAATTAGTCTCGAATTAATTGATGCTAAGACCATGCCTTACCCTGACAATTATTTTGACATGGTGATTTCTAACAGCATTATCCACCATTTGCCCGATCCGCTGCCGTTTTTGCGCGAAGTCAAGCGGGTGTTGAAGCCGCAGGGAGCAATTTTTTTGCGGGATTTGCTGCGGCCGGAAAAAGCGGAAATCAGGGATAATTTAGTCAATCTGTATGCGGGAGATTGCAACGCGCATCAGAAACAGTTATTCAGCGATTCGTTGCAAGCAGCATTTACGCTGGATGAAGTTGAGGAGATGATCCAAAATGCCGGGTTGGATGGGTTGAGGATTTATGAATCTTCAGACAGACACTGGACGGCAGAACGTGCTTGGTGCGAGTCTTTGTAGACTGGGGACGATCGCCCGATAATATTTCAAATGAGAATAGGAGCGATCGCGCCTTTCGAGCTATGCGCCTTACCGTTGGGCGATCTGTTTGTTGTTTAATTACTGTTGGCGGGTCGGAAAAATTAGTATGATTGAACCGCGAAGACGCAAAAAACGCGAAGGAAGAGTCAGGAAGAATCAGAAGTAGATAATCTTCTCCGAGGAAGGAAGTAAGGAATGAGAATTAAATAACTTCCACAAGTTTGTGGGATGGGCGTCCCGCCCGTCCAAAAAAGACGGGCGGGACGCCCATCCCACAATAACAATTAAAATTGTAAGTGATTTAATTCGCGATCCTAAGATGCTTAAGCATCTTATAGAAAAAATGTGCGATCGAAGTTATGCCGAAAAAGCCCGTTCCGCGACCAGAAGATGAAGAGTCGCATTTGAAGAAGCTCAGGGAAGAACTGGACATGAGTCAGGAAGATTTGGCGCGAGAGCTTGGCGTTTCGTCGCAAACAATCAGCCGTTGGGAGTTGGGGAAGAACGTACCCACGTTCACCGTCAAGCAGATGAAAGCTTTGGAGAAATTACTGGCTAGCATTGGCAGGTCGATCGGCGATTTGCCAGACAATCTGTGATCGAAACCATTAAACAAGCCCACGGATAAATCCGTGGATAACTTTTTCCAATCTAAAATCTAAAATCTAAAATCACTCGATCGCGACCTCGGTCTTTAGCTTGATAAAGCGAACGGTCTGCCGCTGCAAGCAGATTTTCCTGAGAAGTTTCGGGATGAGGAAACGTGCTTGCTACCCCCAAACTCAGCGTCACGAAAGAACACACCGCTGAATTAAGGTGTTCGATTTCTAGTTCTTTTACCCAAACTCGAATTTGCTCTGCAATCCAAACAGCTATTTCAGACGAAGTGCGGGGTAAAATTACCGCAAATTCTTCACCGCCGTAACGAGCCACCAGAGTCTCCCCGGAAACGGCGCCTGCGGAGTAATGTACAGCCTCAACAATAGTTTTGGCTACCTGCTGCAAGCAAGCATCTCCCGCCTGATGTCCGTAAGTATCGTTGTATCTCTTAAAAAAGTCAACATCGCATAAAATCAAAGATATTTCTGCAGCAGCTTCTCCCAATTCTTGCCATTTTTTCTCTAAGTATTCGTTAAAACAGTGGCGGTTAGCAATCTGAGTTAAGCCATCTAAGTTGGCAAGGCGATACAGTTCGGAATTAGCTGCTTTTAATTGAGAATTAGCTGCTTCTAGCTCGGATTGCGTAAGGGATAAATTGTAATAAAGTTCGCTCATAGACCAAGTAGCTTGTTGGTGAATTTGGGATAAAGCTACCCAGAGTTGGTGCACGTCTAAAAGTCGGTAAACTTGAGGTTCTAACTGCACAACAATCGGTTCGTAAAGTAGTTCCGGCGGTCGCTGCACGGAGCGCTGAGCTGCCATGACAATTAAGGCTACTCCTGGTAAAATCAAAATATCGGTTTGAGCTATTTGATACAAGGCTATAATCGGTCTGCAAGCAAATATATCTACTCCGTAAGGGCGGCTCATGCGTTCCATAAATCGCCGACGCGATATCATCCCTAAAAATTCCCCATTTACGTTTAAGATAACTCCCGGAAGCAGCGGGTTAGATTGAAACCACCGAGCTACTTCTTTGGCGAGATATGAGGAGTCAACCTGAAAATTGAAGAGAGCCAGATCCTTAAGAGTAGACTCTAAAGATAAATTTTTGGGTGAGTTTTCTGGCGAGTTGGACGGCTCAATAAATTCAACAGACACAGCGCAGATCCGAATAAATAAATAATAAAGAAGCAACAAAGCTAGTGTCAGATATTAACTTATACTAACATTTATTTATGAACAGTCACTGTATTCTTGACTACACTGTTTCTTTCAAGGGATAAGCTGCGGCGTTAGCTTATGCCTTGCCTGCATTGCATTACATTGATTTATCCTCACTCAATTAGAAAGCTATTGAATTATTATTCATTTTTTTTACGGTTGGCTTTTTGCGTCGTCAGAAGAAGATTTCAGAGCCAATCCTTAACTCATTCGCGGCGCTCACAAACTCAATAAACATGGTTTTTTTATTTAAACCGAGTCGAAGCTGTAATGAGGTTTTGCGTAAAAAAAAACGTGGTTTCTGTCGCTGTTCTCAACTCAAAACTCAAAACTCAAAACTCAACCTTCCCTCACCACCCCCACGTTCCTGACCCTCCCTTAAACGGGCCGACAATATCTTTGGTAATCCAGCCACCGTAAAAATCCCCTGGTTGAGATTGCACTAATTCCCCGTCCACATAACAGGCATCCATCTTGCTCGGATAAAAAGCCACATAATCTTTAATACCTGCAAAAACCTGATTAGGATTGGGATAAAACCAAGCAGCATTTACTACTTCTTTCGACTCTACCGTCACAGTGTAATAACCGGCTTGTCCCTTCCACTCGCACCAAGAACCCCGTAAAGTTTTGTGCAAATATTCCATTTTGATGTCATCGGGGCAGATATAGTAGGCAGGAGGGTGGCTTGTCTCCAATACCCGCTGAGGACGGCGCGTGTCGGCGATCGTCACTCCATTAAAAATTATCTGTACGTGTTTGGTCGATTCCTCAAGCCGAGGGGGACGTGGGTAATCCCAAACAGACTCTTGACCAGGGCCGGGCTCTATTCGATCGAAGTTCATTCGCACAATCTCCACTGCAAAAAAAACACTTAGCGACTTAGCATTACAATTTAATGTACCCTTAATCGAGTCGCTGCTTCAGAGCAAACCAGCTTTTCTCAACTCTTGGTAATATGAGTATTCGCGGTATAGATGTTTCCGACTACCAGCCCAATGTCAATTGGCCAGCCGTTGCGCGGGATGGTATTACCTTCAGTTTTGTCAAATCGACCGAAGGTGCAACGTTCGTTGCCCAAACTTTCGCTCGCAATTGGGCGGCGATGAAAGCGGCGGGGATTCAACGCGGTGCTTACCACTTTTTTCAACCTGCAAGCAGCATTCAAGGACAAATAGATTTGTTCTTGAAAACTGTAAAACTCGAACCGGGGGATTTGCCGCCAGTCTTGGATATGGAAACTACAGGGGGTTTGAGTGCGACTCAATTGTGCGATCGAGCCGCAATTTGGTTAGAAGCAGTCGAAAAAGCCACCTTGATGCGGCCGATTATCTACACTTACCCCGGTTTCTGGGACAACCTGGGGACAACACGGTTTGCCGATTACCCACTGTGGATTGCTCACTATACCAGTGCTGAGGAACCTTGGGTGCCCGGTGGCTGGAAAACTTGGACTTTTTGGCAATACAGCGACAGTGGCAGCGTGTCAGGCGTATCGGGCAATGTAGACACCAATATTTTTGAAAGCGTCCGAGAAGGCGCCGTAAGTTATAAAGTTGCAGACATCCAGAAGGAATTAAGAATTAAAGGTTTCTATCAAGGCGCGATGGACGGCAAATTTGGAGCTACCACCACAGCGGCGCTCATCTCGTTTCAGAAATTTCAAGGTCTCAATCCAGACGGTATTGCCAGCCTCAAAACCTGGGCCGCTTTGATGCGAAAATCTCCCAAAGTAATTGTTCCCCCTCCAGCCCCGACACCCACTCCGCAGCCGACTCCCACTCCGACTCCCCCTCCCATATCAGACGTGCGGCTGACTCAGGTATTCTCGTCTTATCAAGCTAAGGCTAGCCAAGATACTGCCTTAATTTGGCTGCAAAGTCAAGTTTCTACCTCTGTTTTAGGGGAATTTGCTCAAAAATGGCGGGCAACTACCTTACCTCAAGACAGTAATTTGCGATTGATAGATGTGGGCAAATTTTATCGCGGTTTAGCACAACAAGACCAAGCTTTAGATTGGCTGCAAAAACAACTTTCTCCGGCTATTATTAACGAGTTTGCACAAAAATGGCGATCTCAATCTATTGTCACTAATTCTCCGATTCGGCTGATAGATGCGTGCAAATTTTATCGGGCCGCACCCCAGCAAAACCAGGCTTTAGATTGGCTGGAGGGGCGAGTTTCACCGGCAATTCTATCGGAGTTTTTTAGCAGGTGGCAGAATGCCAGTCGATTATAAATTTTAGATGGGAGATTTTAGATGGGAGATTGACTCCACAGATAAATTTGGGGGTTTGATCGCTCTGTAATTGGAAAGCCGACAACTCTTGCTATTTGAGATTTGAGATTTGAGATTGACAAGCGAATTTCAAAAGTGGTACCCGCCACGTGATTTATCCGTGGAATCAATCCCAAATCGAAAATCTAAAATCCTCAAGCCTCCGAATTTATCCGTGGGGTCAATCCAAAATCTAAAATCTAAAATCGAATGACTCCCCATCAAAACTCGTCAAATCCTCTCCCTCTGTGCCCGCATCCCCGTCCAACTCTCTAACATAACAGACAATCTCTCGCTTAGCTACAGCTTACTCCCATCTTTGACGCCAAGAGAATTATCTGATAAAGTTATAGCGACTATCAAGTTTTTTTAATCTTATTGGGAAAAATCCAGGGACGTGCCGAGTTGGTAAGCTGCGCCGAAAATAGCGCCTGCACTCCAATTACCCGCGATCGAACATTTAAAACTAAGCGGGCAGCCTGTAACAATTATATCTATGGAAATCTCCTTTAACATCACCCTGTTGATGGTCATGACCGTCATCTGTGGCATCAGCGCTCAAGTTCTCGCCGCTTATTTGAAAGTTCCGGCGATCGTCTTTTTGCTGTTGTTTGGCATTTTAGCCGGCCCAGACTGCTTCGGAGTGCTGCACCCCAATCTGCTGGGCAGCGGTTTGGAAGTTATGGTATCCCTTTGCGTAGCTTTAATTCTGTTTGAAGGCGGCTTGAATTTGGAATTGCGAGATTTGGGAAAACTTTCCGGCAGCATCCGCAATTTAGTTACCGTAGGCACTTTAATTACCCTAATTGGCGGCGGAATGGCCGCACACTGGTTGGGGGAATTTCCCTGGCCGATCGCATTTTTGTATGCTTCTCTAGTAGTCGTCACCGGCCCGACAGTAATCGGCCCTTTGCTCAAACAAGTATCCGTTGACAAAAAAGTTGCCGCCTTGCTAGAAGCCGAAGGCGTTTTAATCGATCCAGTCGGAGCAATTCTGGCAGTATTGGTGCTGAATATTATTTTGAACGGCAATGCTGATTTGCTGGTTTTGTTCCGAGATTTAATCGTGCGACTATTAGTTGGCGCAGTCATCGGAGTTGCGGGAGGTTGGCTGCTGGGATTCATTCTCAAGCGATCGCAATTTCTCTCCGAAGACCTCAAAAACTTAGTAGTTTTAGCCGGTTTGTGGGGATTCTTCGGCTTAGCAGAAGAAATCCGCAGCGAATCGGGACTGATGGCAACAGTCCTATCCGGCATCGTCCTCAGAGCCGCTGCTGTGCCGGAAGAAAGGCTGCTGAGGAGGTTTAAAGGTCAACTGACAGTCCTTGCTATTTCCATGCTGTTCGTGCTGCTGGCGGCCGATTTATCCCTCGCTAGTGTGGTCGCCCTCGGTTGGGGAAGTTTGTTTACAGTTTTAGCTTTAATGTGGGTAGTGCGGCCGATCAACGTTTGGCTTTGTACTTGGAATAGCGGACTGAATTGGCGGCAGAAATTATTTGTTTGTTGGGTAGCGCCGAGGGGAATTGTCTCAGCGTCGATCGCATCTTTATTTGCAATTTTGCTCACCCAGCGGGGAATCAACGGTGGCGACTCGATTAAAGCCTTAGTTTTCCTAACAATTATTATGACAGTTTTCGTCCAGGGACTAACGGCCGGCCGGATCGCTCAACTGTTGGGCATCACCTCAAAATCGGCAACTGGTGCAGCAATTGTCGGATCAAATCCTTTGAGCAGATTAATTGCTCGCTTGTTTCAAGAACGCGGAGAATCTGTGGCAATTATCGACACAAATCCCGAAGCTTGCGAACAAGCCGAACGAGAGGGTTTGCGGGTGTTTTTGAGCAGTGCTCTAGACCACAGCGTGTTAGAAGAAGCCGGACTGGAATCGATGGGAACTTTTTTGGCAATGACTAACAATGGCGAGGTAAACTTAGTGTTAGCTCAGCGAGCAGCCGAAGAGTTTGCACCGCCGAGGGTTTTGGCAATATTCCCCAAAGAGCCGCAAGCAAATATGCCTGCAAATCCGACTAAAATCAATCAAGCTTTTGTCTCGGATTTGTCGCTGAAGGATTGGAACGAATATTTGAGCGACGGCGAAGTGAAATTGGGGGAAACTGAGTTAAAAACAGAGGGATTGCAGTTTCAGATTGCTCACTTACAAGCTTTGGTTAAAGCCGGGGAGTTGGTGCCACTGCTGCTGGAAAGGCAAGGATACTTGCAAGTAGTGTCGGCGACCCAGATTTGGCAAGCAGGCGATCGAATTATTTATTTGCTGTACGATCCGACACCGAAATTGTTGAAAAGATTGTCGGGTTCATCTCAGTCTCGCTTGACTTTGGAAAAGCATCAGGTAGTTGAAGAAGTGCCGATTCCTTCTCCGGTTTTAGAGGAGGTTTTGGAGTCAGCGGAAATAGCAAAGGATGCTAAAGTTTTGCAGCCGCCAGTTTCCCGATAGGGGCAGTATCCTCGATCGTACTCTGTAATCTGGTTGTGGCGATCGTCCTTACTCGGCCTCCCCAATCAGAGTAAATGCCGCCCAATTTCGCGGCTGGGGGTGAGTTTTCATCGTGGTTAACATTGCTTGCCGCAATGCCTGTGCTTTGTCGGGATTATTTTGCAAGTTTTGATAAAATGCCTGCATCAATTCCGATGTCGGCGCATCGGGAACCGCCCATAAAGAAACAATCACGCTGGGCACTCCTGCCGAAATCAAAGCGCGTGACAAGCCAATTACTCCATCCCCGGTAATTCTGCCTTCTCCAGTGTTACAAGCACTCAAAACGACTAAATTTGCTTGCAGTTTCATATCGAAAATCTCTTCTGCAGTCAATAAGCCGTCATCGCTACCAGAAGGAGCCAGGGCGATCGCACTTCCCAATCCGCGCACATCATCCAGCAATCCATGGGTTGCTAAGTGAATAATCGATGCTTGGGGCATTTGTTGAACGATCGCAGCTTTTGTCCCTTGTGTGCCTGTGATGGCTTGGGTTTTGAGCAGAGGGGCGATCGCTCTAGCTTCGGCTTCAGCCCCTGGTAGAGGAGACAATTGCTGTTTCGGTACTCCGGGAGAGAGAGACACGCTTGGCATGGTGGGATTGCCCAATACTAGAGCGTTACTGCTGTTGGCTGGCTTCTGTACCAACTTCTGTCGTTGTTGTCGAGTCAAATCCAATACTTGAATCGAGGGGGCGGTGAGAATCGTGTGTTTTTCGATTAAGTAAGTGCCACTGGCATCTTGCAGGGCGGGGAAAGGTACTTGGAACAGGGAAGCTTGGGGAATAAAAACGACATGGGCATTGGGGTCTTTTGGCAAAAGCGTTTCAATTGGGTCAATCAGCAGTTGATGCAGCGTCGGTAAGTTGGGTTGGGGTTGGGTGGAGCCAAGACTGCTGCGACTGCGGACGGCGAGGAATTCTTGATTGCCAATAATTAAGCTGGCTAGAGAGGCGTTGTGTTTTTGCCACAGGGGTTTGAGGTCTACTTGGCGAAACGCGATTTCGCCCGTCGGTTGAATCACCCAGATGTAGAGCGCGGATTCTCGCCCTACTTGTTTGCCCTCAATCTGAAAGTCGTCGTAGATGATCGAATACTGCACCAAAGTGGCATTCTGTCCTTTGGCGATTTGTCGGATTTGATCCTGGTTGGGAGCAGAGGCGATGACCGGATTGGCATCACCAGTTGATAAGCGCTCTGTCAGGAGATCGACAAAGGCACGAGCGCGTCCCCGTTCCGCAATTTCTAAAGCGGCGATCGGGTTATTTTGAGCCACCCGGACTCGTTGTAAAGTCCGATAGGTGCGAGCTTGTCTTTCAAAGATGGATACTTTATGCGCGTCGTTGGAGCCGAGCATTTGACGCATCGATTCCCAAACTTGAATGGCATTGACGAGCATTTTTTCAGATTCTGTTGGGTTGCCAGCTTTTAAGAACGCTTCTGCGAGCTTGTTGAGTGCCACACCTTCATCTTGGCGGTTGTTAATTTCGCGGAAGATGGTTAAACTCTGCTGTGCATACTCAATGGCTTTAGCATAGTTGCCCAGAGACAGGTAAGCACCTCCCAAATTCCCCAGTGCATTCCCTTCCCCAAGGCGGTCTTTAATTTCGCGGAAGATGGCTAAACTCTGCTGTGTGTACTCAAGGGTTTTGGTATAGTTGCCCAGAGACTGGTAAACACTTCCCAAATTCGCCAGTGCCCCACCTTCCTGTTTGCGGTCCTTAATTTCGCGGAAGATGGTTAAACTCTGCTGTGCATACTCAATGGCTTTAGCATCGTTGCCTAGCAAGCGGTAAACGATTCCCAAATTCCCCAATGCATTCCCTTCCCCTTCGCGGTTTTTAAGTTCGCGGGCGATGGCTAAACTCTGCTCTGTATACTCAATGACTTTGGCATAGTTGCCCAGAGACCGGTAAGGGTTTCCCAAATTCCCCAGTGCATTCCCTTCCCCTTCGCGGTCTTTAATTTCGCGGGCGATGGCTAAACTGAGCTCTGTATACTCAATGGCTTTGGCATAGTTGCCCAGAGAGTTGTAAGCGACTCCCAAATTCCCCAGTGCATTCCCTTCCCCTTCGCGGTCTTTAATTTCGCGGGCGATGACTAAATATTGCTGTGCATACTCAATGGCTTGAGCATAGTTGCCCAGAGAGTTGTAAGCGACTCCCAAACTCCCCAGTGCTGAACCTTCCCCTTTGCGGTCTTTAATTTCGCGGGCGATGACTAAATATTGCTGTAAATACTCAATTTCTTGAGCATAGTTGCCTAGAGACCGGTAAGCGACTCCCAAATTCCCCAGTGCGGCCTTTTCCCCTTCGCGGTTTTTAATTTCGCGGGCAATCGCTAAACTCTGCTGTGCATACTCAATGGCTTTAGTATGGTTGCCCAGAGAGTCGTAAGCGACTCCCAAATTCACCAGTGTACCCCCTTCCCCTTTGCGGTCCTGAATTTCGCGGGCGATGGCTAAACTGAGCTGTAAATACTCTATGGCTTTGGCATAGTTGCCTAGATCCCCGTAAGCGATTCCCAAACTGTTCAGTGCTGAACCTTCCTCTTGGCGGTTCTTAATTTCCCGGGCTATGGCTAACCTCTGCTGTAAATACTCTATGGCTTTAGTATGGTTGCCCAGAGAGTCGTAAGCACCTCCCAAAGTCCCCAGTGCATTCCCTTCCCCTTCGCGGTGTTTAATTTCGCGGGCAATGGCTAAACTGAGCTGTGCATACTCAATGGCTTTAGTATGATTGCCCAGAGAGTTGTAAGCGTTTCCCAAATTCGCCAGTGCTGAACCTTCCCCTTGGCGGTTCTTAAGTTCGCGGGCGATCCCTAAATATTGCTGTAAATACTCTATGGCTTTAGTATGGTTGCCCAGAGAGTCGTAAGCACCTCCCAAAGTCCCCAGTGCATTCCCTTCCCCTTCGCGATCCTTAATTTCGCGGGCGATGACTAAATATTGCTGTAAATACTCTATGGCTTTAATATGGTTGCCCAGAGAGTTGTAAGCGTTTCCCAAATTCGCCAGTGCTGAACCTTCCCCTTTGCGGTTCTGAATTTCGCGGGTGATGGCTAACCTCTGCTGTGCATACTCAATGGCTTGAGCATAGTTGCCCAGAGACAGGTAAGCGACTCCCAAAATGTCCAGTGCCCAACTCTCCCCAAAGCGGTGTTTAGTTTCGCGGGCGATGGCTAAGCTCTGCTGTGCATACTCAATGGCTTTAGTATGATTGCCCAGAGAGTTGTAAGCGACTCCCAAAATGCTCACTGCTGCCTCTTCCCCTTTTCGGTTTTTAATTTCGCGGGCGATGACTAAATATTGCTGTGCATATTCAATGGCTTTAGTATGGTTGCCCAGAGAGTTGTAAGCGAATCCCAAAATGCCCAGTGCTGCCTCTTCCCCTTTTCGGTTTTTAATTTCGCGGGCGATGACTAAATATTGCTGTAAATACTCTATGACTTTAGTAAGGTTGCCCAGAGAGCCGTAAATCTTGCCCAATTTGTCCAGTGCTGCACCCTCCATTCGGCGGTTTTTAATTTCGCGGGCGATGGCTAACCTCTGCTGTGCATACTCAATTGCTTTAGTATGGTTGCCCAGAGACTGGTAAGCGTCTCCCAAAAGGCCCAGTGCTGCACCTTCACTGAGGCGGTCTTTAAGTTCGCGGGCGATGGCTAACCTCTGCTGTGCATACTCAATTGCTTTAGTATGGTTGCCCAGAGACTGGTAAGCGAGTCCCAAAATGCCCAGTGCTGCCTCTTCCCATTCGCGGTTTTTAGTTTCGCGGGCGATGACTAAATATTGCTGTGCATACTCAATGGCTTTGGCGTTGTTGCCTAGAGCGGCGTAAATGGCTCCCAAATTGTTCAGTGCCCGACCCTCCTTAAGGCGGTTTTTGAGAGCACGATAAATTTCCAGTGCCTGTTGCCAGGAATTCAGCGCTGCTGGGAATTGCCTAGTCTGAAACTGTTGAATCCCCTGCTGAAACAGCCGATCGCCCTCTGCTTCACGAGCATCCGTAGTTTGAGCGATCGCTGGGAAGAGAGAGTCAGGAGTAGTTAATAGGGGGATAGTGGCAAGCACGAACAGGGAAATGGAAGCTAGGAAAACATGAGTGACCCTAGAGTGGGTTGATTTGAGTCGCTTAAATGGGGAATACAGCATAGGATTCTAGAGTTGGAATTTAGAGAATTAGCCCGATCGCTCTTTCTGCCGTCGTCGTGCGATCGCCTCACTCTGCCACCGGCGATCGACCTTCATAGAAGCTTACTCTGTCTCCCCAATCTCGCCGCAGGGATGGGGACTCTAATCTGAATTAGACGACTATTTTAGCGATCGCCCGATCGGTTTGAATCAAACCATTTCCCACTGGCGTAGTCAAGTCCAAAATCAAAACCTGGCGTGTTTAGATCGTCCATATCCAGAGCCGTCTGCTCTAATGCTCGATTAATATCCGCAGGACTTAAGTCGGGATTTGCAATGCTATCCTATCAACCCATTCCGATTAGAAGTTGTCGTCAAAATGTGCTCAACTTGAGCTGGAGTCAAAGTCGGATTAGCATTCAAAACTAAAGCCGCTACACCCGCTACTTGTGGCGTTGCCATAGATGTGCCAGTTAGGGTGTCATAGGTGCTATAGGGAGTTGTAGAATAGATGTCTACTCCCGGAGCAACTAAGTAATCTAAAGGTGTGGAACCCGCACGGTTCGAGGTGTCAGCCATCCTGCCGTTTATATCAATGCTGCCCACTGCAATTCCCAAGCGATCGGCATTACGAGCTGGGTAATCAGGTTGGCTAAAACCCGAATTTCCCGCTGCTATCACCACAACAGAGCCTTTGTTATTTGCATACTCAATTGCGTCATTCACCAGGTTGGAAGGGTAAAACTCATTTCCCAAACTGAGGTTAATTACATTTGCTCCATTATCAGCAGCATACCGGATTCCAGCAGCAACATTATTCAACTCGCCGTAACCAAAGGCGTCTAACACTCTGACAGGCATAATCTTAGCATTGGGCGCAACTCCTGTGATGCCAAAATCATTTCGTTCCGCCGCGATCGCACCTGCTATGTGAGTCCCGTGACCGTCGAAATCCAGATCCATTGGGTTGTTGTCGCTAGCCACAAAATCCCAACCCCGAATATCATCAATATATCCGTTGCGATCGTCATCGATGCCGTTTCCAGCAATTTCACCAGCGTTCCGCCAAATATTGTCATCCAAGTCAGGATGGGTGTAGTCAACACCACTATCCACGACAGCTACAACAATGCCATTTCCGGTAATGTTTTGATTCCAAACTTCCGGTGCGTTTATGACATCTAGCGCCCAATTATTCTCGCCCAAATCGGGAAGATCAGGGAAAGTAATTGAGCGGTTTAAGGTGTTGGAAACTGCTGCATTTGCATTCACCAAGCCGTAGCCGTAATTACTATTAAAAGTGCCGCTAGATGTGGGAATATTTAGTTCAGGAATAGAGGTGGCAGAAAGATTCAGGTTGTAATTGGTAGAGTTGTTTAAGAAGCTAGAGACTTGCACATAGTATGTTCCTGGAGCCAGATTGGGTACATTAATGACATCGGGGGCGATGCCACTCTCAAGAGAGTAGTCAATAGTTTCCCCAAAATCAACTACACCGTTGCGGTTTCTATCTTGAATTAGCTTTACGTCAGCATCTGCTCTCAAACCGTCTAGACGCAGGCTAAAATTGCTCTTAGTGTTGATATCGAATCGATAGAAATGGTTGGAAGCTCCAACTCCGACAAAATCAGTTAAGTTGATGCTACCATTTTCAACACCAACAATATTACGAGCTATCGAAAGAGAGTTACCTGGATCGGCGAAATTCAACTGGGAAGCAGATATCGTTCCTGTTAGCGGATCTGCGTTTATATTCGCCGATTGTGACTGCAGTTTGAGTTGAGAATCGGCGACATCGCCAGTAACTCGCTCGCTCGCAGAGTAACTGAAGCCAGCGCCTGCATTAGCTACAATAAAATCTGCTATCTGTTTCTGTGAGTCGAAGCTGGATGCTGTAGGATGAGTCAAGCTAGATTCAGCATTATAACCAGGAATATTCAATGGCTGGATCGCTCCATTGAGCAAGTCGCTGTTAGCCGGAAATGTGGATTGGGCGAGCTCGTTTGACTGTTGATTGAAATAAAGGCGATCGTTAGGATTAGTTGTGATGTCTAACATAATTTAAAACCTCAGATATTTAGATTCATTCTTGATTTAAATCTTACGTAGCACAGATCGAAAAATCATCCGTTCTACCCACAGACTTGATCAAGTACGGGGTGCAAAAGAGATTGCGGGAAAGTGCAATGTAGGTGAATATGTAGAGTAGATGGTTCACTTCCATCAGTGTTAAGATTATTGAGACGCGATCGCGAACAAAGATTCATTCCACAGTCCGCCAGGGAATTAATTCCCTGTCTCATAGCACAAGTCCTCTAAAAGAGGACTGAAGAATATAACTCAATAGTCCTCTTTCAGATATAAATGTCGCTTTTAGGCACTGAAGTTTTCAAGAGCCATTGATGAGGAATTTATTCCTCGCTACGAAGCTGTAAAAAGCGATCAAAATCCCGGAGCAGAGATAATACTACCTTGAAGATCTGCCACTCTTGCATTTTCCACAAAGCCTACTATCTCGCCGGAATTCCTAACTTTAATTAGAGTGCCTTGAGTCTGTACTGGTTGATCATCTAATGTACCGGGCGGGGTCAATAGGTTGAAAATTTCTGGTGCATCAAAGTCCAATAAAACTGTGATGTTTGTCACGTATTGCAAGTCTACATCAGTAGCATTCAAACCACCTGCCAATCCAATTCGATCGACGCCAACTCTGAAACCTAGAACAAAATCGGCATTATTGACATCTGTAACTCCGGGTTCTGCTTGGATGACGTACAAGTTACTGCCCCCGATTTTGATTGAATAATTATCATCCAAACCTGCTAAAATATCCTGACCCAAACCTCCCACCAGAGTGTCATTTCCGCTACCGCTGATTAACAAATCATTGCCTCTGCCGCCCAAGAGAATATCGTTTCCTGCATCACCTATTAGAAAATCTGCATCTTGACCGCCACTGAGAGAGTCATTTCCCTCTTCTCCAGTCAGGAAGTCTTTACCTTTGCCTCCGAATAAAGAATCGTTGCCCAAATCTCCGCTGATAAAATCTTCTCCTTCATTGCCATAAACCAAATCATTAGCTGTTGAGCCAGTGACTACATCGTCACCTGCAAGCATCCAAACTCCCAAAGGAAAATTAGTTGCATCTGCGATCGACAAAGTAACAACTTCGGATGTATTGTCGCCAATTAATCGTTGAAGTTCTGACGAATCGGGTTGTAAAGCCATAAAAAAAATCCTCTTAACACTTGAGTTAAATCTTAAGCAACCCCGATGGGAAAATCATTCGTTCTAGCCACAGACTTGATGAAGTAGGAGGTGCAAAATAGATTGCGGGAAAGTGCAATGTATGTGAATATGTAGAGTAAATGGTTCACTTCCATCAGTTTTGAGATTGAGATAACTCGGCGGTTGAAACCGCGTCTACACAAACAAAGTCTGCCTGCGCCGACTAAAAAATAAAGATTGTTCCCGATTGCATCGGAATTATTAGTCTCCGAAAAGGAGACGGCAGAGCCGTTTCCCTACAATGTTATTTTGGGTAGGGAAACCGCACTGCCGTCTGCTCTATTATTCAGGTTGTACCGGAATTGATATAATTTAGGAGAAAATTTAGGAGAAAAACATTGAGCCAATTCGCTATTAATAAAAACTTACTCTGCCTCCCCAATCAGAGTAAATGCCGCCCAATTTCGAGGCTGGGGATGAGTTTTCATCGTGGTTAACATTGCCTGCCGAAGTGCCTGTGCTTTGTCGGGATTATTTTGCAAGTTTTGATAAAATGCCTGCATCAATTCCGATGTCGGCGCATCGGGAACCGCCCATAAAGAAACAATCACACTCGGCACTCCTGCCGAAATCAAAGCCCGCGACAAACCAATTACTCCATCCCCGGTAATTCTGCCTTCTCCAGTGTTGCAAGCACTCAAAACAACTAAGCTTGCTTGCAGTTTCATGTCAAAAATCTCTTCTGCGGTCAATAAGCCGTCATCGCTACCAGAAGGAGCCAGGGCGATCGCACTTGCCAATCCGCGCACATTATCCAGCAATCCATGGGTTGCTAAGTGAATAATCGATGCCTGGGGCATTTTTTGGACGATCGCAGCCTTTGTCCCTTGTGCGCCTGTGATGGCTTTAGTGTTGAGTAGAGGGGCGATCGCGATCGCTTCAGCTTCGGCTCCAGGTAGAGGAGACAATTGCTGTTTAGGTTCTCCCAGAGAGAGAGACACGCTTGGCATAGTGGGATTGCCCAAGACTAGAGCGTTACTGCTGTTAGCTGGCTGATTGGCTAACTTTTGTCGTTGTTGTCGAGTCAAATCCAATACTTGAATCGAAGGGGCGGTGAGAATGGTGTGTTTTTCGATTAAGTAAGTGCCGCCAGAGTCTTGCAGGGCGGGGAAGGGCACCTGGAACAGGGAGTCTTGGGGAATGAAAATGACGCGGGCATTGGGATCTTTTGGTAAGAAGCTGGCAATGGGATCGATCAGCAGTTGATGCAGCGTCGGTAAGTTGGGTTGGGGTTGAGTGGAGCCAAAACTGCTGCGACTGCGAACAGCGAGGAATTCTTGGTTGCCAATAATTAAGCTTGTTAGGGAGGCGTTGTGTTTTTGCCACAGGGGTTTGAGATCGACTTCGCGGAAGGTGATTTCGCCTGTCGGTTGAATCACCCAAATGTAGAGGGCGGATTCTCGCCCTACTTGTTTGCCCTGAATCTCAAACTCCTCGTAGATGATGGAATACTGCACCAAACTCGCGTTCTGTGCTTTGGCGATTTGGCGGATTTGCTCGCCGTTGGGAGAAGTATTAATAACCGGATTAGCAGCATCAGATGATAAACGCTGTGTCAGGAGATCGACCAAGGCACGAGCGCGTCCCTGTTCGGAAATTTCTAAAGCGGCATTGGGGTTATTCTGAGCCACCCGGACTTGTTGTAGAAGGCGATAAGTACGAGCTTGTCTTTCAAAGATGGAGACTTTATTCGCGTCGTTGGAACCGAGCATTTGTCGCATCGATTCCCAAACTTGAATCGCATCGATCAGCATTTTCTCAGATTCTGTTGGGTTGCCAGCCTTTAAAAACGTCGCTCCAAGGTTGTGGAGCGCCATACCCTCCTGTTGGCGGTTTTTAATTTCGCGGGCGATGGCTAAACTCTGTTGTCCATACTCAATGGCTTTGGCATCGTTGCCCAAAAAGCGGTGGGCGAATCCCAAAACGCCCAGTGCCAAACCTTCCCCAGGGCGGTCTTTACTTTCGCGGGCGATGGCTAAACTTTGCTGTGCATACTCAATGGCTTTGGCATAGTTACCCAGATCTCTGTAAGCAAGTCCCAAAATGCCCAGTACCCAACCTTCACTTCGGCGGTGTTTAATTTCGCGGGCGATGGCTAACCTCTGCTGTGAATACTCAATGGCTTTGGCAAAGTTGCCCAGAGAGTTGTAAGCATTTCCCAAATTGCCCAGTGCATTCCCTTCCTGTTGGCGGTCTTTAATCTCGCGGGCGATGGCTAACTGTTGCTGTGAATACTCAATGGCTTTGGCCGAGTTGCCCACAGAGTCGTAAGCATTTCCCAAAATGCTCAGTGCCAAACCTTCACTTCGGCGGTCTTTAATTTCACGGGTGATGGCTAAACTGAGCTGTGCATACTCAATGGCTTTGGCATAGTTGCCCAGAGAGTTGTAAGTACCTCCCAAAATGCTCAGTGCCAAACCTTCACTTTGGCGGTTTTTAATTTCGCGGGCGATCGCTAAACTGAGCTGTGCATACTCAATGGCTTTGGTATAGTTGCCCAGAGAGTTGTAAGCATTTCCCAAATTGCCCAGTGCCAAACCTTCACTTTGGCGGTCTTTAATTTCACGAGCGATGGCTAACTGTTGCTGTGAATACTCAATGACTTTGGCATAGTTGCCCACAGAGTTGTAAGCATTTCCCAAATAGCTCAGTGCCCTAACTTCACTTCGGCGGTTTTTAATTTCACGGGCGATGGCTAACCTCTGCTGTGCATACTCAATGGCTTTGTCATAGTTGCCCAGAGAGGCGTAAGCAAGTCCTAAAAGGCTCACTGCCCTACCTTCCTCTTGGCGGTCTTTAATTTCACGGGCGATGGCTAAACTCTGCTGTGCATACTCAATTGCTTTGGCATAGTCGCCCAGAGAGTTGTAAGTACCTCCCAAAATGCCCAGTGCCCAACCTTCACTTCGGCGGTCTTTAATTTCACGAGCGATGGCTAAACTGAGCTGTGCATACTCAATCGCTGTGTCATAGTTGCCCAGAGATAGGTAAGCAGCTCCCAAAATGCCCAGTGCCAAACCTTCACTTCGGCGGTCTTTAATTTGACGGGCGATGGCTAAACTCTGCTGTGCATACTCAATTGCTTTAGCATTGTTGCCCAGATAGATGTAAGCAAGTCCCAAATTGCCCAGAGCCTCATATTCTACCCCGCGGTCTTTAATTTCACGAGCGATGGCTAAACTGAGCTGTGCATACTCAATGGCTTTGTCATAGTTGCCCAGAGAGGCGTAAGCAAGTCCCAAAATGCTCAGTGCCAAACCTTCACTTTGGCGGTCTTTAATTTCACGGGCGATGGCTAAACTGAGCTGTGCATACTCAATTGCTTTAGCATTGTTGCCTGCTGAGCGGTAAGCAACTCCCAAAATGCCTAGTGTTACACCTTCCTTTCGGCGGTTTTTGAGGGCGCGATAAATTTGCAGTGCCTGTTGCCAGGAATTCATCGCTCCTCTTAATTGGCCAGTCTCTTCCTGTTGTATCCCCTGCTGCAGTAGCCGATCGGCCTCTGCTTGACGGGCATCCGTAGTTTGAGCAACAACCGGGAGTTGAGAGTGCCGAGGAATATAAAAGGCAACAGACAAAAGGCAAAAAGCGAGGGGAAAGAGAAAACGCGATCGCACTTTGCAATTACTGGATTTAAGCAGTTTTAGCGAGAAAGATTTCATAGGATTTAGTCTTTGGATTGCGAAGGTTAGCGCTGTCCTTGTCGCTGTTGTTCGATCGCCCTAATTTGTCGCAATCGATCGCTCCAATCTTTCAAAGGTTCGGCTTCCGAACTAGCGAGAGAATCTAGCAATTCCAGCACAGCCGCTTGGTTTTGAGAAGTCTCAGAGGCCTTGCGCGCTTCGGCGATCGCGTCATACCACAGCCCCGCCTCCGCATACAAGTCGATCCGCTGTTGGGGAGTTTGGGCTGCTGCAAGTTGAGACTGCAACGACGCAGCAGGCTGGACTACTTGGATTTCTGCCGCCGCCACCACATTGCTCGCAGGATCATCCGGATCGCAGACCAACACCACTTGCCACTGATAGGATTGCCCGATCGACAGTTGGGGGAGATTTGAGGGCAAAGCAACCGACATTATTCCTGGCTGACTCTGCATCTCGGTTCTGTAGAGCAGTTGTCCCGTGCGAGTAAACAGCCTCAATTGCAGCGGACGAGGAGGGCTATCGGGTACAAACCAGGTAAAGGTCGGATGCCCAGAAATCGTCACTCCCACATGGCTAAACGGCACTAAGGCAGTCAATCTCGCCGATGAATTACCTTCACAACCGCCGCTGCGAGTGGTATTTGTCCCCGTTTCTTTCGGTTTAGAAGGGTTTTCAGGAGGAGTGTATTTTGCCAGCGCTACAGGAGCGACCCAGAACGAAACACTCAGCATTAAACTCGCAATGCCCGCAGAGTAAACGGTTCGACGCTTCCACTCGTGAGTCATCATCGCAATCCCCTGTGTAACTATTTCTACAGTAATCAACAATACAAAAACACAATAGAGGACTGCCCGCAAGCTTCGTTTGCGGGAAGGTGCAAAGATATTGGTGTCAGCTTAAGGGCAAACCCTCTGTCCGGCAGTCCGGCAGGGGTTTAAACCCCTGCCTCAAAGCGAAAGTCGTCTGAAGACGACTAATGAGTTCTTCAGTCCTCTTTGAGAGGACTTTCGCTATGAGACAGGGAATTCATTCCCTGGTGGACTGGCGGGTGGGCGGGAGGACTGGGTGGAGTGACAGCTTAAGTTGACACGCTTTGGGCCTTGCCGTATCCAGAGTTGCCGTGTTGTCGATCGTTATATCTGAGCTCTTGGACCATTCTCAAGAACCGGCAAGATGCCCGTTCCACAAAGAGTGAATTTCTTGTGGAACTGGCATCCTGCCCCTTCATAAACGCCTTATTGAAAAGGGTGCAATATCTCATCTCAATTAGCTCCGATATAACAAGCGTGAGCCACAGCGATCACCAGAACCACCGCCGTTTTGCTGGCCAGGTTAACTCGCACACCATCCCCTTCGGTTGATTCGGGTAGCGCCGAAATGCTCCGCCTAACTGTTTGGCTAAGTTCTTTGCAAGCTGGGTTCCTAATCCTGAAGGTTGAAGTTTAGGGTTTGGATCTTCGGTTATTTCCCTGTCTCGATCGATTGCAGCCAAGCTAAGCGTTTCTGACTGAGACTGTTTCCCCCTACCATTATCCGCCACCCGAATCACCTGCCGATCGCCCTCTTGAGTGCAAATTACGGTCAAGCGAGTGGCTTCGATCGCGTGTTTCCCCACATTGCAGAGCGCTTCTTCTAGAAAGCGGCAGAGTGCTCGCTTGTGTTCCAACCGCAGATGCGAGGTGTTCAAGGGATCGAACTGCACAATTTTGAATTTGATCGTTTTGAGGTAGGGCAATTCTTGTTCGAGCGTGTTGGAATAGACCTTGTAGAGCAATTCATGCAATGGAGCCTGCAGGGCCAATTCGATCGCACTTCCCATGCGGAGATGCGGTTCATCCGCGATCGCGTCTCGTTGCACAGAGCCGTAAACTGCCCGCAATTCTTGATTCAAGCGTTGCAACTCCGGTAGAAATGGCGACGGTGTGGCTTCTCCTTGAGCAGTTCTCAAAATTCCAACCAATGTTTGTAACGGGCCGCTATGAATTGCATTAAAGGTCTGCTCGATCGCAAACTGACGTTCTTCCAACCGCAGTCGGAGTTCCTGTTCGTGGCGATAAAATAACGCTGCCGTCAACCCAGCCCCATTCAACACGAGTACGAGCAACACAGGCACGATCGGCACCCACCATCCCAAAAGAATCAGCCAATAACAGAGCGCGATCGGGCTAATGCTGGCGACTAAGAGCCCGATCAAAATTTTCCAGGGCGATCGCAGAAATTGTCCCAAACTCATCCCCAACAGTCCCCAGACCGCAATCCAGAGCGTTTCCCAACCCTCCCCCCAAACCTGAAGCAACGGCCGCCGATCGAGCACCGCGCTAATCATCTGGCTGGTTTCGTGGGCTTGCATTTCGACTCCGTAAATCCGTCCGGGATTGATACCTGCGATCGCACCTGAACTTGCCAGATCCTTCGCGCTAAAAGACATCATCCCAATCAGCACAATTTTGCCTCGAATCCAGTTCGGATCTACTTGTCCCGCCTTGATTTGCTCCAGGGAAAGCACGCGAAATGGCATTGTCCCGCTGCGAACATTCAGTAAAATTTGGTTGCCGCCTGCATCCGCCCCCACATATCCGCCAGAGTTTGACTGCACTCTGGTAAATTCAATGCTGCCAAAGCGCATCGCCTCCCGATCGCGAATTCCATTACCTAGCTTAATTCCTCGGGTTGCTAAATAGCGCTCTGCCAGCCGGATTGCGAAGGAAAAACGGTATTCCTGCTGATGGCTACCAGCGCCCAATAAACTGCGGCGCTGGTAGCCATCAGCATCGAGAACGGCATCTGCAAAGCCAACCTGTTCGGGTGGTAGCGCGGGCGGAGGTTTGACGATAAAGCCACTGCGATCGGGCAAAGCAATCTCCACTCCGATCGCATTCTTGCTGCTGCGAAACACCGATGTTAGTTCAGCATGACCTGGTTCCACCGGAATATCGCGGACAATATCCAGCCCGATCGCGATCGGTCCATACGTTTGCAACCGTTTGAGTAAATCGGCAATATCGCGATCGGGAATCGGATAAGTTCTAGCGCGTTGAATATCTTCCTCAGTGATGCCGACAATTACAATCCGTTCATCCATTGGCTCAGGAGGACGCAAACGCAGAAATTGATCGAACGCAACCAACTCCCAAAACTGAAGCGCACCGCTCAATCTAGCCATCATCACAGCGACAATCACCATCACCCCTGGAAGCGCTCCTCGTCCCCAAGTCGTGACATCCGATTTCACTGCTTGCCATCGATCGGGCTTCACTAATCAATCAATCCTTCTTCCCTAGCTCGCACTTCCGTTTGAATCCGCAGATTCTTATCATCATCAGGATACACCTCTAGCACATCTCGAATCTTAGTCCAGTAATACTGCACAGTGCGTTCAGAAACATTCATCCGTTTGGCGATCGCAGTATCCTGTAAGCTCTCGTGAAAAGCAAATTGCAACACCTGCATCCAGGCGGGTTTGAGTTGCAGCCCATTGCGGATCTCTCGGGGTGTATAAATCCGCTCATGCAGCGCCCAATCAACCATTGCCAGCAAGTCTTTCATCGGCTGGCTCTTATCGACAACTGTGAAGCCGCCCATGTGATTGTCGATCGACGGTTTCAGCCAAACTAAAGTCCGAACATGGGCACTCTGCACCACAATATTCAGACTCGGATACTGCTCCATCAAGGTTTTGAGGAGTTGAAGCCCTGAATTCGCTTGAGCTGTTTCGCCGGTCGTCTCTGGCATCACCAAATCCACAATCACCAAATCCGGCGTCGTCTGCGCTATTTGCTGAAGGGCTGCCTGAGCCGTCGGAGCCGTCAGAATGTCTGCCTCTGGATATTCTTGCTTCAGAATGTTAAGCGTCCCACCTAACACCATCGCATGGTCATCCACAAGTAAAAATGTTCGTTTCTCCGGTTGAGGTAAAGTCTGGGGCATAATTTATTCGTTGCCACACAACATCGTCAGTTTAGGTAATCCGTCCACCCCTTTTAGATTTGGAATTTACGATTTTCGATTTGTGACCTAGTTGAAACTAGGGGCTTTAAACCGCTGAAATTCTCATTCAAAATCCCAAATCTAAAATCGTCTCGGTCATCTTCTTACAATAGAGGAATTACCTGGCTCCCGTCCTGCATCTGTCCGCCAACTGGGGTTGTGGATGTCCGCAACGAGAATTGCGCTAAAGCGCAGTTCTATTATAATCTAGGTGTCGCAGCAGGAAAAAGAATGATTTTATGGCAGCAGAAGGTTCGTATCAAGCCAGCACGTACAATCTGGAACTTGACGCAGAAATCCAGCGGTTAAAAAGTCAAGTTCTCCTCAGTTGGGAAAAGGAAGCGCGCACTTTAAAGTGGTTCGGTTTAGGCGACGGGATGAATGTTTTGGAAGCGGGTAGCGGGCCGGGATTTTTCAGTGAAAAACTGTTAGAATTGCTGCCAAACAGTTCGGTAACAGCAGTAGAAATCGACCCGGTACTGTACGAAAAAGCAGTAGCATATTTGCAGGACAAAGGAGGCGATCGAGTAAATCGCATTCAAGCATCGGTGGCGGATACTGGTTTGGAGGATAACACGTTTGACTTTGCGATCGCCCGTTTGCTGTTCGTTCACCTCCCAGAGCCCGTCGCCGCAGCTAGAGAAATATTCCGCATCTTGAAACCGGGCGGCAAACTGGTGATTATTGATAGCGACGCGGATTTGTTTTGGCTGACAAATCCACCTTTGTCAGTCGAGATTGTCAGGGAGAAATTCAAGCAGGTAATGGCATCGCGGGGCGGCAATTTATGCATCGGGCGAAATCTGTGCCGCATTCTCAAAGAAGCTGGGTTTTGTAGCGTTGATTTAGAAGCGGTTGTCAGCCACAGCGATTTAATGGGAATTGAAGCGTTTGAACCTTTGCTGGACTCCGGGCCCATTTTGCAGATGGTCAAACAAGGGCTGATTTCAGAGTCGGAAATAGCCAGCTATCTGGTTTCGCGGGATGAGTTTGTCGCTGCGGGCGATCGATCGATGATGAGTTTTTGGTTAATGGCTTGCGGGGAAAAAAGCAATAAAATTAAGACAGATATTTCACACAATATTGATGTCCCGTCGCAGCACAACCTCTAGCACTCTTGCTCAAATACCAGCTAACAAAGCAAACTTATCTAACAGTAAACCAGAAAAAATTCAGAATAAATTCTTCCCTCAACATTAGGTTCAATCTGCACGTATAGCTCTAGAATCATATCATATCCGCTAGCATCGTCGGTCGTAAAATCTAGTCAACAGCCAAAAATCACGGACGCTGCCACCGGAATTGATATAATTCATCTGCGTTTATCTGCGTTTATCTGCCCTCATCTGCGGTAAAAAAAAGAGAATGTATTAACCGCAGATGACAATGGATTGACGCAGATTAACGCCGAGGTCGAGAAAAGAGAGAGGAATAATTCCGATTCTAAAATATTTAATATAAAACCTATAAATTTTCATATTTCTGAGCTTAGTAACTTTACACCTACAAGTCTAATAAATCCTTGGAGCCGATCGCCCAAAGGTTGTTTGTGAGAGCCAATGGTTGTCTGTCACATTTTAGCTTAACCAATCAAGTCGTTAGCGAAGCCCTCGTAGGCGATCGCACTTTTGACAAACTCCTCAGCATTCAACCCACTTGGCGAACCCCCTTAAGAAACTCTGTCCTTGCCTCAATCCTTGAAGGCATTAACACGCAGCGTACCAACAATTCTAAATCCAATTCCGGCAAAAACTCACTTCTTGAAACTTGCTCGTAATCATCCTCGCGCAGCCGATAGACAGCAAGCCGATTATTTTCCCAAAACCAAACTTCAGCAATGCGAAGTCGCAGATATTTAGCTAGTTTATTGGTGCTACCGCTAGTAATCGTTACTTCCACGGCTAAATCGGGATGCTCTTTTATGGAACCTATATAATAAGACTCGTCTGGTTCAAATGATACATCTCTTGCCCGGTTTCTGCGAGTTGCACTCCCTACAGGAAAGAATTCAATTCCGAGTTCAAAAAAGTATGCTTCCAGTAATATAGCGATCGCTTTTTTAAAGCTTTCATGTGCTTCGCCCACTGTCATAAACTCGATCCACCCATCAAGATAAGTTATCCGTAAACCCGGAGAGTCGGCCATCAAAGATTCGATCGCCTCAAATTGCTCCCAAGTATAATAACCGGGGAGAATCAATCGCTGTTCCGCAAGCGTACCTATTTCTTCTAAAATTTTTGCTGTCATAGGTATCACAATCCTATTTTAAATATTACTAGCCCCTACCCAGCACAAACCAGGCAGGGGCATTCACTCACATTCTAACTTAATGAACTAGCTCGATCGCCCTTTTAGTCAACGCCTCAGCAGTCAACCCATTAAACGCCATCAACTGACCAGCACTAGCAGTAGTTTCCCCCCGCTTCCAAGCGAAAGTATCCCGCTTGCAATTGCTGCGGAGCATCACAGGTTCTAACATCCCAGAAGCACCGCCTGTCACGCCAATTAAGGCATCTCCGCCAAACAATTCGGCAAATTTCTCATCGCTCAAAAAGCCGCCGTCAGCTTCCGAACAAGTATCCCAAGCAACATCGCTAGCACGATACAAACGCCGAGGATTCACAACAGAAACAATCCGCACTCCAATCCCTTCTGTTTCCAAAAATGCCGCTGCTTCAAACACTGGCATTAAAGTCATGTCGCCGACAACTGCAAACACAACTTTCTTGCTCCCCCCTTGATTCTGGGAAGCTTGCGGGGAATCGACTTCGTGCAGCACTATTGCACCGTCTTGCAAACCCTGGCGACTCTGTTCAAAAGTAGTGCGAATTGGCAGCGGTGACTTGCTCGCAGTAATCACAACTCCCTTATTTTTAGCAGTCAAAGCCCACTCGTAACAAGCTTGAATGCTGTTAGCATCCGGTGGAAACAAAGGAAACACATTTCCGTTCCGCATCATCGCCGCAAAATAAGCCTCAATTTCCGGTCGCTGGTGCGTCCAACCGTTGCGGCCTTGTTCCAATGCACCCGCTGTAAATAAGGTGACAGTTGCCGGAGTTGGACGGCGCAATTCTGCCATTGCTTGGGTTACAGTTTGCCAAATTGGTAAACCGTTAATGGCAAAAGATTCGTAGGAACACCACAAACTCCGCGCTCCAAATAGCGATAAACCTACGGCTAAACCAGCGCAAGCATCTTCACTCAAAGGTTCATAAACTTGACCGTTTGGCGATTGATTGTACAGGTCATCTGTCGTCGGGTGAATAATCTTGAGAGCTTGGTTGATATTAGCAATTGCCGATGCTTCATTGCCGTCAGCATTAGTGACAAGAAAAGTACGATCGCGCTCGCCAACTTTCCCTACCAAACGTCCCATTGCTGTCGTCGAAATCTTCGGTTCTCCCCCAACGGCAAATTCTTCTAAAGGCAATTCGCCTAGATCGGGCAGCGGCAATGTAAACTCAGTAACAACTGTTTTCGCCGCCGGCCCGCCGCCCGCACGCTCGCAATTTTTCCGCACCAGATCCCAAGCGGCCGCAGTCAAAGCGCGCTCTTTTAAAGCACTGATAATGTGCGGTGCATCCAGCGTATCTTTCGGATAAAGGTTGTGAGATTTTGCTCCGCGCGCGTGGACGCCGGCACCTTTCAACTGTTTGATAATAAACGCAGTTAATTTGCCGCCGAGAGCAGATTTTGCCGCTTTGTCAACTCCTTGTAAAACAGCTTTGGTAAATGCCATCCGCTGTTCGAGCGAAAAAGCAGTGCTGTCAACATAATCTTCCGGTTGATTTTTATCATCAAATTCCTTAGCATCAACTAAGATAACTTCTTCAAAACCGTTGCCTTGCCAATAAGCAATCATTTCAGCATTAGTTTT
Source organism: Microcoleus sp. T3_A4 (assembly GCF_036700465.1). Taxonomy (NCBI): domain Bacteria; kingdom Bacillati; phylum Cyanobacteriota; class Cyanophyceae; order Oscillatoriales; family Microcoleaceae; genus Microcoleus; species Microcoleus sp. T3_A4. Next base: position 32,772 of record NZ_JAUBOY010000034.1, read on the forward strand.
AGTCGAAACCATGCTGTGATGTTCCTGAGAATATCCGTTCCAAACCAATACAGGCAAAAAGTTAGTAGCTTTGGGATAAGCAGTGTGGAAATGCGCCATGCTGCTCATCGGATAGGGTTCGCCCATGCCGCCGTCGCCCATTGTGAAAGCAAACAGTTTGTCGGGGTGCAAAAGCGCTCCAGCCATTGCGAAATGCTGCCCTTGTCCGAGGGGGCCTGCAGGCGCTAAAAGGCCGGGAATGAAACCGGAAAGATGTCCTAACAAACCGTCTTTTTCTCGGAATTTATCGCGCACTTGCTGCACGTTGAAAATTCCCATATCCTCCAAAGATCGATCGAGAAACATGGCACTGTAAAAGCCGGGGGCGTGATGGCCGACTTCGGTGACAATGTTCTTGTGTCCCAGCATCACCAAAGCGGCATAAGCCTCAGCTTGGCTAGCAAAACCCCCTGGATGTCCCGATGCCTTGCTGGCGGTGACTTGCAGTGTCAGGTAGCGCAGCGCGTCTGCTCCCAGCATCGTTTGAAAGACGGCGACGGGATCGGCAGGATCGGCGATCGACTTGCTCCCCTCGGCGATCGCAGGTGCTTTCCCATAAGTATCAAAACCAGGGACTGTTTCAGAAAAATATTGAATGCCTTCGCAAAAAGCGGGCGTTGTTGACGTTGCCTGCGGGGTAGTTGCTGTCATGCTTGATACCGGAAAAATTTGAATTGGATTAATGTAAGAGTAATTTTATAGCTTCTGTGTTCCAAAAAATCATTAGTTCTATTATGTGAATGATAAATAAGTAAAATATCTCAATTTTTAAGCTAATAAATAAGTAGTTGTTTGAGAACCCCGACTTATGCAAAAAGTCGCGGTTCTGTGTTTACCCATTACTAATCCATCACAAATATCAAATCCCCGATCTAAAATTGTTCCAGCCGTTCCCGGACATCGATATAAAGCACAGTACCGCTTTCAGAAAGAGAAGGCACAGCCTTTTGATTCCCCAGCCAAACAAAAAAACTGCTAAGTGCAGGAGTCGGATCTTGATCGCGGCGCAGCGTGTAGATCAAACCTTCGCAAGGCCCATTAACACGGCTAGTCGTGCAAATCGCTTTCTGGTTATTTACAATACCCACAGTCACATAATTTAGCTGTTTATTGCGGTTATAATTCTCAAGGCGCTGAGTCACTTGTTGGCAGCGAGTTAGAGGATCGTAGCCCGAACTAGAAAAGAAATTAGAATTCCAGCGAATCCAAGGCTCCCTAAACCCTTGTGGGTTTTGATACACAGTAACTGGTTCCCCGGTCGAGGTATCGCACACAAATCCTCCATAACCCCGATTCGGTTGGTTTTTATCGAAGGCGTTGCTGAGAGAAAGATTGCTGAGAATATCAAAGCTGTTTCGCTTATTTTGTGATAGCAACTCCCTAAAAGCATCGATCGGGATTGCTGCATTCAACCCCGTTTTAATCTCCTCAATCTGACCGTTCCACTGACTCCTAATTGTGCCAACAGTATCCCCCTGGCCGTGAATTCCTACCACCCTGCCATCCGCATCAAATACAGGCCCGCCGCTCATCCCGCGCCTGGTTACAGCTTGGTAGCGCAGACGATACCCTGATGAGGCGCGGCCCAAGCGAGAAGAGATGATACCAGCAGTAAACTCAAGTTTTCGTTCAAATCCCGAAATGGGCAGCGGATAGCCAGAAACGTAAATAGCAGAACCCACAACAGCACGTTCTGACTCGCCCATTGGTGCTACTGGATACTGTTCTCGGCTCTGAAACTGTATCAAAGCCAAGTCTATATCCGTGTCATTTTTCGGTAGGCGCTGTATTCTAATCGCAGCATAATCCTTTTCCAAATGAGTGCGAATGCTGTATTTTTGAGCGAGGCTTGCCACCACATGATTAGCTGTCAGAACAGTGTAAATATTACCCTGTTTGGCAATAATTACTCCCGATCCACTAGCAAAAAAACCCAGCGTATTGTTGACTTCCACAGTTGTCAACGTCGCTAGCTGGGCAATTTCTTCGGCTGTTTTGGCACAGGCAGCATATTGTTGGCTGACAACCGCCGTCACTGTTAATGCACCTGTCAAGATGATTGTCAGCGCGTCAAACCGCAAACTCCACACATTCATCGATAACTCCCTAGATGAAACGAGGCGAACTGCAAATATATACTAATCGGAATTCCCCAACTGGATTTAACCATTTTTTCCAATAATTCCGCTGTTGGTTCACTTCCATCTTCATTCTTCATAGACGCCAAAATTAGGATCTCGATACTTGCCCCTACCGTTAATCCCAATCAAGAAACCTTTGGCATTAAAAATCGGGTCGCGACTCATACCGATTTTAACCTCATTTGTATAGCCCAACCTATAACCTTGAGGCAAAGATTTGGGTAGCAGCACCGAAACGAAGCCGTGTCACCGCCAAACCCCCAACCTCAGCACCCGCAGGAAAGCCCACTGGCAGCATTGCCTCAGATATTGATCTTGCCTCTAGGCTTAATGGTGCTATTTTATACTCGATCGCGCTGCGAAACAAAACGATCGCCTGATCGATATCGCCCAGCAGCCTCAGAACTCCTAGCAGTGGGTAGAGGAGGCCGTCGTCGGTGACAAGTCCGATCGCCACAACCTGCCAGTTAGTCAGCACTCTATAGGTGTGGCCCTGCTGCCGGACGATCGTCCCGGAACCAGGAGATATTCCCGTCGGGATGCGTACCGCTGTTTGACGCGCCAAATTTTCCACCTCAATCCTTGGAATTGGTGATGGGATGGAAAATTTGCCAATCTTTAAGGCTGTCCGAACGGTGGGGAAAAGGGGGTAGTTGCGCCTCATCATCCATGTTTTCCCCTAGCTTTTCGCTGACATCAATGTAAGGAATTTTACTGGTTTCATCAAAAGACGGCATCCCGACATATCCTTGGCGCCAAGCCAACAAATTATACAAAGAGCCGATCGGGTCTTGGCCGGGTCTGAGGGTATAAATCAAATTTTGACACCGCCCATTGACTTGATTCGCCGTGCAGATGACGTTCTGGCCGTTCATTTGGCCCGCAGTAATGTACTTAAGCATTCGTTGGCGGCGATAGATTTCGAGGCGTTGACTCACTAATTGACACCGAGTTACCGGATCGTAGCCAGAACCGGAGAAATAATCGGAAGTCCACTCAATCCAAGGCTCTACAGCACCGTGAGCGTTTTGGTACACCGTCACCGGCGCACCAGTCGAGGTACTGCACCAAAATCCACTTTCCCCCGGTGCTCGCCGACCATAACTCGGTTGAGACGCAACCGTTATGCCGCTGAGGGCGCAAGCTGTTGCCACCAAAACTTTTTTCAATAATTGCTGTTTCATGATTTTTTCACTGTGTTTTATGAGATTCGGCACAAAAATCACCGAATGCTGCGATAACACCCTTGACACGCCTGTTCGTTACAGATCCGCTGACTGAGGAATTATGTGATTCGCGACTTGACCAGAAACCAGTTTTTTTTACGAAAACACTTCGTTGCAGCCGTTATGCCTGGTTAAAAAACCCGGTTTTTTTGCTCTTGATGCGTAAGTTTTGATATTGTTCGCGACTTGTACGTTCCCTCTAACCGCGATTTCGGCGCTGTTAAAAAAGTGCTCCGAAGCCGAGCTTAAAATGCGCGCACCAGTCTGAATTCTGTCCTCATTACTACTAATCAAACTCAGGCTTTTACCAACCGGAAAGAGGCTGTTCACCTCAGACCTTGGAAAGGATCGAGTTGCAACGGTACATCACACCACTGACAAGGTATTTGATATCACTTACGAGCTGGGTCGCGAGCTTGATCTGCTGAGACAGGTACACTGCTGGGTCATACCAGCGAGGGGTAAAACCCCTTTTACCTGATCTAACACTAAAATCCACGTATTAACAAGAACTCTTAACTTGTTTTCATCTCCGTACTGCGGGAAATACTTCTAAGTGAGTGTAATCAGGGTCTAAGTGCTTTCTACCACCAAAATTCACCCTCCATACACTGACGTTTAGTAGAGTATTAAAACTATGAACCGTATCTGCAAACAGTTAGGATATTTAGGCGTTTCGTTAATTTTGATAGGCGGTAGCAGTTGTTCTAGCTCAGATGCAGCTACCTCAACCGAAAACCAGAGGCAACTCTCAGCAAGCGCCCCTCAGTTCCAAAACCTACAGCTAACGCGAAATCAAATTGAGGCTCGTTCGAGTCAATTAACGCAGCCTTCTAACTCTGTTGCCTCAGTTTTAGGCAGTGCTGCCCTCTCAGAAAATACTGCCACCGTTACGGTTTATAAGGTAGATAATTTGTGTCAAACTCTGAAGCCGGAAACAGTTACAGGCCCAGAGAACCAGTTAATGTCATCGGCGGTTAATGAAGTGTTAAAGCAGCAGATTTTCGATAGTCTTGGTTTGGCTGGTTATCGCCTCAAGATCGATCGCGACCTCGGAATAGCTACCGTGGATCTGCGAGCCTCCGGAAATTCGCGGCAGAAATTGCAAAATCTGTCCAGTTGTCAAATGTTAGGTTTGTTCGGGGGCGTGCGCCAAACTTTAACCAGTTATGCTCCTTGGCAAATCAAAACTGTTCGTTTTACAGAGCTTGGAGAGGATATTTTGAGCACCGTTCGAGAATAAGCTATTAAAATTATTGGATATGGGACTTACGCAATTCTCCCCTTAAAAACAAGGGTTGGGAGCGATTGAATAAACCTTCAAACCCTTTGAGATTTGTTGATACTGCTAAGTCCTGTGACCCAAACCCCGGTAATTCCTATGACACTACCTAACGGCCCCACAGCTCCACCCTTTGTGCAGCTAATTCAATGGATCGGCGATCCCCTGACATTCATGGATAAATGTGCCAAACAATACGGCGACATTTTCACAGCTCAAGTGAACAACGGGAAACCATTGGTGATGATCCACCACCCGCAAGCTGTCCAGGAGATGCTCAACAGCAACGCGTTTCACGCTCCAGGCCGCCTGAACAGCATCCTAAAACCCTTGATGGGAGAACAATCCATGATTATGCTCTCGGGAGAAAGGCACAAACGCCAGCGCCAATTATTGATGCCACCATTTCACGGGGAACGGATGCGGAATTACGGCCAACTAATTTGCGATATCGCTCAAGATGTTGCCAGCAAATGGTCGGTCGATCGACCTTTTGTTGCCCGCAGCGCGATGCAGGAAGTCACCATGCGGGTAATCCTGCAAGCTGTCTTCGGCATGGATGACGGGCCGCGATTGGAAGAGATCAGGCCCCTACTTGCCTCAGTCCTCGATATGACGAGCTCTCCCTTGCGATCGAGCATACTGTTTTTCGGCTGGATGCAGCAAGATTGGGGCTCTTGGAGTCCTTGGGGACGCATGAAACAGCGGCAGCAGAAAATTGACGCACTCATCGACGCGGAAATTGAAGAACGCAGACTCCAACCAGACGCCAACCGCACCGACATTCTCAGCTTAATGATGGCCGCGCGCGACGAAAACGGCCAACCAATGACCGATGAAGAATTGCGCGACGAGTTGATGACGCTGCTGTTTGCCGGTCACGAAACCACAGCAACGGCCCTAGCTTGGGCGTTTTACTGGATTCACCACTTGCCCTCGGTGCGCCAGAAGTTGCTACAAGAATTGGACAGTTTGGGGGAAAATCCCGACCCGATGGAGATTTTCCGCTTACCTTACCTGAGTGCAGTTTGTCAGGAGACGCTGCGAATTTACCCCGTGGGAATGCTGACGTTTGCGCGAGAAGTGCTCACGCCCGTGGAACTGATGGGACATCAACTCGAACCGGGAACGGTTGTCATCGGGTCGATTTATTTGACCCACAGACGGGAGGATTTGTATCCAGAACCCCTGCAATTTAAACCGGAACGGTTTTTGGAGAGGCAATTCTCGCCTTATGAGTATTTGCCCTTTGGAGGCGGCAGCCGCCGCTGTATCGGCTTGGCGCTGGCGCAGTTGGAGATGAAACTCGTGCTGGCAACAATTTTGCGGGATTTCGACCTAGTATTGGCCGAGAAAAAGCCCGTACAGGCCAAACGCCGAGGGGTGACTTTAGGGCCGGCTGGCGGCGTGCGGATGGCACTGCTGGGGCGGCGGATGTCGCAGCAGAAGCGTGAACCTGTTGCTAGTGGGGTTTAAAGTCGCAGCTTTTGCAGCGGGCGATCGAACTTTCAGCTTTGAGTGCAAACAATTTAGCGAGAATGTGCGATCGTCCGCCAATACCACCATTTTTTGTAGCACCTGCTACAGATAAACAGCTAGAATCCTTAACCTGTAAGCCTCCCCCTCTCAATTTTCAAATTCTCAGTCTAAAATAATAGGAGCCTTGCAAACACAGCCTGAAAGCAAAAGTGGGTGATTGCAATAGTCCTCTTGATATCTCAAAAGCCTCCCTGCCATACTTTAAAAACATATGCATACCCTGTTATTCAGCAAGGTCGGAAGCGTGTTGGCATTGCCCGCAATCTTCCGGCCTCTTTATTTTTTGGGCTACTTCAGGCATTGGGTACAAGATGCAGAAGGCAAGGCAAAAATATAAATTCTCCCCCTGTCCCCATCTGCCCCTCTCCCCAATCTAGAGCTTCTGCCTCTAATTCCAATAGAATCCGACAGCAAGTTTAAGGAATCACTAAGGAATAATTAATAACTTGTTAAATCAGCTCCTTTTGCCCTTCTCTCAATCTTCAGTTTTCAGAAATTCCGATACCGAGACAGACTTCGGGAGACTCTCCAGATCTTGAATTTCGCTTTCGTGGGCAAAAAACTCGACTTCTTTGTCGTCAATCTGGATCTGATAGCTAGCGGTAGCTGTCACAACCCGTCGCTTTTTTTTATCTTCTATTAAAACCCAACACACGACAGGTCTTACCCATCTCTCAACGTGTTGGCTTTGCTTCGTACTCCCAAAGGCATACCAGCCTTTAGCTTCAATAATTTGAAGCACTTTAAAATCGTTACTTGCCATATATTTCTATCGCGTTAACTTCAGTATTCTTCTTAGATAGAACGGCTAGCTTGCTAGGCATGGCAAAGGTTTGACCATCCCCAGCCGCACTTGACAACCTGATTTTTGGTCAGGAAGCGGGTTGGTAGGGCCTTGTCTGCGTTGTTGCCTGCTAAATTTAGTGCGAGCTTTTTGTACTCTCCCACAATTACCGTAAAGTATCTATACAGCATCCTCAAAAATTATTCTCGCATTAGCCTCAACAGCAGCCAACTAGACCTTAGCTAGCTGCATCTAAGTGGATGCTAACTGCTTCTAACGCCTGGTTGGTGAGAGCGATCGGCATACAATCCTGTTAAGACTTTTTGCGGCAATCAACTATCATCTTTACCCGATGGGGTAAAACTTAACTAGAGGTTGCCGCTTTCAATTCTAAGCCTCGGCGCGCCTAATTCCTAATTAATTGTATGGTGTAGTTGATAATTGCCAAACCGTCGATCGCACTCAACAGCCGTGTCTAACTCTTCGATTACCATCACCGTTAAACTGTTCGCCGCCTTCGGTGAAGCCTACGGCGTTTCGGAACTTACATTAGAACTTCCTCCCGAAACCCCAGTGTCTCAAGTGCTCGAAAGCTCGATCGCCCAATATCCTCAATTAGAACAATGGCGCGATCGCACCCGCTTCGGCCTCAACCTGGAATTCGTCTCCCCCGACACCATCCTCCAAGACGGCGACGAAGTTGTACTCATTCCTCCCGTCAGCGGCGGGTAGGTTAAGTTGGTTAATCTGAAATGTTGCACCATTCTCAATAAGCTTTTTAGGAACAGGCAAGATGCCTGTTCCACAAGAAAATTCATCTCTTGTGGAACAGGCATCTTGCCTGTTCTTGAGAATGGTGCAACATCTCTGTTAATCAAAAATTCGAGGTTTTGTAGTTGTGTTCGATCGCACCACTGCCCAATTGCGAGCCCAAAAAAGATTTATTAAGTTTTGTAACAATTTCGTCGGCAAATTATCCTTGAACTCGATCGGGCTCGCGTGCGGGTCTGACAATCTGGAGGTCCAGCCATATCCTTAAAACAAGTCAAATCCTTGTGGAGTGGGCGTCCCGCTCGCCCAAATATCAAAGTTAAATACACCACTGTTTACCTCAAAAGTAACTAAAAAATCAATCCCGACTAAAAAAATCGGGTATGGTTGACGGGGTAAATTGACCGTGTTAATCTTGCACAAGACTAAGAAAACATCGCAAAACTAGAGAGTTGAGCTATGACCCAGGCCACCAGAACACAATCCACAGCAGCAACCTTCACAGCCCTCAAATGTAAAGAATGCGGCGAAGAGTACGAACTCCAAGCCAAGCACGTCTGCGATTGCTGTTTTGGCCCGCTTGAAGTCAAGTACGACTACGACGCCATCCGCCGCACCGTCACTCGCCAAACCATCGAAGCCGGCCCCAACTCGATCTGGCGCTACCGCGCATTTTTACCAGTCGCTACAGATAACGTCATCGATGTCGGCACTGGGATGACTCCTCTATTAAAATCCCACCGCTTGGCGCGCCGCCTCGGTCTAAAAAATCTTTATATTAAAAACGATGCCGTCAATATGCCCACTCTCAGCTTTAAAGACAGAGTGGTGTCAGTCGCCCTCAGCAGAGCGAGAGAATTGGGTTTCACAACGGTATCCTGTGCCAGCACCGGCAATTTAGCTAACTCTACGGCTGCGATCGCCGCCCACGCCGGACTCGACTGCGTAGTGTTCATCCCCTCCGACTTAGAAGCAGGCAAAGTCCTCGGCACTCTGATTTACAATCCAACTGTCATGGCAGTTCACGGCAACTACGACCAAGTTAACCGCCTGTGTTGCGAAGTCGCCAATACACATGGCTGGGGATTTGTCAATATCAACTTGCGTCCCTACTATTCCGAAGGCTCAAAAACCCTTGGTTACGAAGTTGCCGAACAGCTAGGCTGGCAATTGCCGGATCACATCGTCGCTCCCCTCGCCTCCGGCTCTTTGTTCACAAAGATTTACAAAGGCTTTAATGAATTCATCGAAGTCGGTTTAGTGGATGAAAAGAAAGTCAGATTCAGCGGTGCCCAAGCTGACGGCTGTTCCCCCATCGCCCAAGCATTCCGCGAAGGTCGCGATTTCGTCAAACCGGTGAAACCGAATACAATTGCTAAGTCGATCGCAATCGGCAATCCAGCCGACGGTATGTACGCCTTGGAAATCGCCCGCAAAACCAACGGCAACATTGAATCCGTCAGCGACACCGAAATCATCGAAGGCATGAAACTGCTAGCAGAAACCGAAGGCATCTTCACAGAAACTGCCGGTGGCACGACAATCGCAGTCTTGAAGAAACTTGTAGAAGCAGGTAAAATCAATCCCGATGAAACCACAGTCGCTTACATCACCGGTAACGGTTTGAAAACGCAAGAAGCAGTTCAAGGCTACATCGGCGAACCCATCACCCTCGAACCGAAACTAGAAGCGTTCGAACGCGCCCTAGAACGCGCCCGCACCCTCGAACGCTTAGAATGGCAACAAGTTTCGGTTTAATAAATAGTCATTAGTCATCAGTCATTAGTCATTAGTTATTAGTTATTAAGCTGTTGACTACTGACTGAGGACTAATGATTAATAGTCAGCAGTCATTAGTCATTAGTTATTAGTTATTAAGCTGCTGACTACTGACTAAGGACTACTGACTACTGACTAAGGACTACTGACTACTGACTAAGGACTACTGACTACTGACTACTGACTACTGACTACTGACTACTGACTAAGGACTAAAAAAATGACCGTCAAAGTTTTAATTCCCACTCCCCTGCAAAAATTTACCAACAATCAAGCCACCATCGAATGCGCCGGCGATAACATTTCCGAACTAATTGAATCGCTGGAAACAAATTGTCCCGGCATCAAAAAAAGCCTGTGCGACGAAAAGGGAGAACCCCGCCGATTTCTCAACTTCTACGTCAACAGCGAAGACATCCGCTTTTTGGATGGCTCAAACACAGCCCTCCAAGATGGCGATGAAGTTAGCATTGTTCCAGCAGTTGCTGGTGGCTGATTTTGCAACCGCAGATGGTGGCAGATAAACACAGATGAACGCAGATAGAATTAACTACTATCTGCGTTCATTTGCGTTTATCTGCGGTTAAAAACTATTCCCTCACTTAGGAATGAGAATTAAATAACTTCCACAAGTTTGTGGGATGGGCGTCCCGCCCGTCTTTTTTGGACGGGCGGGACGCCCATCCCACAATAACAATTAAAATTGTAAGTTATTTAATTCGCAATCCTAAGTGAGGAAATCATATTTATGAAATCAAATCTAGGCTTGTAGTTGCGCTTGGGCATCCAAGCGCAACTACAAACCTAAAACTCCTTTCTTGGTTCGCAGTGCGTCCGAGAATTATCGCCCTAAGAAGCTGCCCTTGCAGCAGTCCGGGGACGGCGCCGGCCCGTCACCTGATTGGCAGGAGATGGCAAGGAGGGGGATGATGGCGATGATTGCGATGCCGATGATGGCGAGGATAATAGCTTAGGTGCTTCCAGGGAACCGGGAGATACTGCTACCTTTTCCGATCGCACTGCTTCTTCAGGAATTTGCATCAGGAATACCAGCAGCGGATTGCTTTGCAGTTCCCGGCGCATTACCCGCTGAATTGCTTTTTCTATTTGGGTTTGCACTCCTACCCAGTCAATGTCAACTTGTGAGTCAGCAGTGGCGGGTTTGACAAATTCTGACCAGCGATCGCTCAAAACTGTTTCAATGGTTTGAGTGATTAATTTGATCACCTCCGCGCGATCGGCTGATGTCACTACACCTTTCAAGTGGACTTCTGGTTTAGCAACTAATTTGCCTTCCCAATTCAAAGCCGCCGCTACAGTTACAACGCCATCTCCGGCCAACTGCTGACGTTCCTTGAGGACGCTAGCTTTGACAACGCCCGATCGAGAAGCATCTACCAATTCAATTCCTGAAGGCACTTGACCAGCGACTCGCATTGAATTTTCAGTTAATTCTACGACATCGCCGTTATCAATAACCACCATATTGCTAGCGGGAATGCCCATGCTTTGAGCCGTCTTGGAGTGCTGGATCAGCATCCGGTGTTCCCCGTGTACTGGCAAGAAGAACTTGGGACGAGTCATGTTAATCATTAACTTTTGGTCTTCTTGACAACCGTGACCCGAAACGTGAATGCCTTTGTCGCGGCCGTAAACCACGTGTGCTCCCAGCATCATCAGTTTATCGATCGTGTTTACCACTGCGATCGTATTTCCGGGAATCGGATTAGCTGAGAAAATGACAGTATCGCCCTTTCTGATTTTCAGTTCGTGATGTTCGCCGTTAGCAATGCGAGTCATCGCCGCCATCGGTTCGCCTTGGGAACCGGTAGTTAAAATCAGTACCTTGTCTTCAGCCAAATTGCGGATTTCTTTCAGCGGTTTGAAAATACTATCTTCGCATTTGATGTAGCCGAGATTGCGGCAGTGAGCGATGACGTTAAGCATCGACCGGCCAACCACTCCGACATACCGATTGTTTTTCTTAGCCAAGTCCAAAACAATTTGCAATCGGTGTACCGACGAAGCAAAAGTCGTCAGCATCACTCGTCCCGGTGCTTGAGCGATAATTCTGTCTAAATTCGGCGCCACAGAACTTTCCGAGGCGGTAAAACCGGGAACTTCCGAGTTAGTAGAATCGCTGATCAAGCACAGGACGCCTTTCTCGCCGTACTCGGCCAGCTTTTGCAAATCAAAATGCTCGCCGTCTACAGGAGTGTGGTCAATTTTAAAGTCTCCGGTGTGGATCACAATTCCCACAGGAGTGTGAATTGCCACAGTAAAACTGTCGGCCATCGAGTGAGTGTTGCGGATGTATTCGACTAAGAAATTCTTGCCAATTCTGACAGTATCCCTGGGTCGAACCGTTCTCAATTCAGTGCGGTGAGACACTCCCGCTTCTTCGAGTTTTCCGGCTAGCAAAGCCATCGCCAAACGGGGGCCGTAGATGACCGGAATTTCAAATTGTTTGAGGTGGTAAGGAATACCGCCTATGTGGTCTTCGTGACCGTGAGTCACGATCATACCTTTAATTTTGTGGCTGTTTTCCCGCAGGTAAGTCATGTCGGGAAGGACAATATTTACCCCGTGCATTCCATCTGTCGGGAACGCTAAACCGGCATCTAAAAGAATGATTTCGTCGCCGTACTCGAACACACAAGTGTTTTTACCGATTTCGTGCAGCCCGCCGAGGGGAATAACTTTTAGAGCAGATGCAGTTGTATTTTTGATCATGCGTATCCTTTGTTAGTTATTTTTGTTATTGGTCTGTGGTCTGTGGTCTGTGGTCTTTCGTCTTTCGTCTACTGTTCGTTGGTAGGGCGATATTTTTCCAAATATTTATGGAAAAATCCCTGGCGGGTTTTACTATCCCGTACAGTCAGTTGTCTTGGGTCTTCATTCTTCTATCTTCAGTCTTTAATCCTTGACTGTTAGCTAGTTACTAACACTTAATTACTAATGACTGATGACTCAGAACTAATGACTGATAACAACCAATATTCAGTTGTCTGAAAACTCGTTCTCGCTCGTCTTGCTAGCTGATAATGCGGCTAGCTGATTCAGTACGTCCTTTAACTTTTGAGTTACCTCAACGGGCGGATCGCACAGGGGCGGACGGGTGGAGCCTACATCCCAGCCTTGAAGTTTGAGAGCTGTCTTGACGGGAATGGGATTTGTGGTGAGAAAAAGAGCTTTAAACAGGTCAAAAAGTTGCAAGTGAATCTGGGTAGCGACTTGAACTTGACCGGCCTCGAAAGCTTTGATCATCTGTTGCAGTTGCTCTCCTACCAGATGGCTGGCTACGCTAACTACACCAGATCCTCCTACCGCCAGCATTGGCAAAGTTAGGGAATCATCTCCAGAATAGATGGCAAATTCAGGGGATGTCAAGCACCGAATTTGACTTGCTTGATCCAAGTTGCCACTTGCTTCTTTTACGGCCACAATGTTGGGGATTTCTGCCAATCGAGCCACCGTCTCCGGCAACATATTCTGACCAGTGCGACCGGGGATGTTATATAACATTATAGGCAATTCGGGAGCAGATTGCGCGATCGCCCGAAAATGATTATATAAACCTTCTTGCGGGGGTTTGTTGTAATAAGGAACCACCTGCAAACAACCATCTAACCCTAGTTTAGCTGCTTTTTTCGTAGCTGCGACTGCTTCTGAAGTAGAATTAGAGCCGGCTCCTGCGATTACCAACGCCTTACCGGCCACCGCCTTTTGTACCACCTGAAATAATTCGTACTCTTCATCCCAGGTCATAGTGGGAGACTCGCCAGTAGTGCCGCACACTACCAAGCTATCTGTACCGCGATCGGCTAAATGAACTGCCAATTGTTCTGCTACCGCATAGTTAACGCTGCCGTCTTCCTTAAACGGCGTAATCATTGCAGTCAGAACCCGTCCAAACTTTACCACACTTTCTCCGATTTTAGACTGTTGATTTTTGATTTTAAATTTTTGATTTCAGATGAAAGGTTTATCTAAAATCCCCAATTTCAATTTCCAAATTGCCAGGGTTTCCCTAATTAGAAGCCGCCGCCACTTGGGTTCGCAACAAATTTTTTTCTACCAGCAACTCAGCTATCTGCACCGCATTTAAAGCCGCCCCTTTGCGAATTTGATCGCCCGACAGCCACATCTCCAACCCGCAGGGGTGAGAAATATCTTGGCGAATCCTGCCAACTAACACCTCATCCTTACCGCTGGCTTCTGCGGGCATCGGGAAATAATTAGCTTGCCAGTCTTCTACCAGCTTAACCCCGCTTGCCTGCTTTAAGATTTCCCTGGCCTCGCTCGCGCTAAACGGCTCTGCAAACTCTAGATTAATCGCTTCCGAATGAGCCCGCAGTACGGGAACCCGCACACAAGTTGCCGTAATTTTAATCTCGTCCGTACCAAATATCTTCCGAGTTTCGTTTACCATTTTCATCTCTTCTTCACAATACCCCAAATCGTTAATCGGGGTGTTGTGCGGAAACAAATTAAATGCTAAGGGGTAGGGAAATATATCTGTTTTGGGCGTTTCCCCCTGCAAAATTGCTCTTGCTTGAGCTTTCATTTCCTCCATTGCCCTTGCCCCCGCCCCGCTGGCAGACTGGTAAGTCGCTACAACGATGCGCTGTATCGGCCTAACTTTGTGAAGTGGCCAAACAGCAACTGCCATCAAAATAGTCGTGCAGTTGGGATTAGCAATTATACCTCGGTGAGCTGCTGCTGCTTGGGGATTGACTTCGGGAACCACTAGCGGTACCGTCGCATCCATGCGGAAAGCGCTAGAATTGTCAATTACCACTGCTCCGGCTGCTACCGCTTGCGGAGCCCATAATTTAGAAGTAGAGCCGCCGGCAGAGGCGAGCACCAGATCTACATTATCAAACGATCGCGCCGAAACTGCTTCGACCGGCAGCATCTCGCCGCCAAAAGGCAAAGTTGTGCCTGCTGAACGCTCCGAAGCCAGCAGCTTCAAGTTAGAAATTGGAAAACTCCGGCTGTGCAATAGTTCTAGCAACTCGGCACCGACTGCGCCGGTAGCTCCTAAAATGGCAACTCGATAGGATTGAGACAAATTAGTTTCCTCCACAAATTAAAGTCTAAACGATCGAAATCAAAAATTTAAATAACTGCAATTCTCAATATCAAACTTAATTAATGTTATGCGACATCAGGAGCATGAGAGGATGGCAATGGTGCAGTTAACCTAAAAGGGCGATCGAACTTCCCGATTGATCCGGGCGATCGTACCCAATGCCAGTTTAGCATCTTTTGCCGCTCGCCCACGCCCAATCCGCATCCGGTTAAGTTTTGCGATATATCTGCATTTTCGCAGGCGCATCCATTGACTTTGACTGGCCGCAGAGGCCGGCAAGATTGACATCACAGGGCGATATGTGCTATGGTGCATCGGCAATTAGTGGACTTAACCTCCACATTCCTAGCAGCAAAAGCTAGTATCCTCAAACCAAAACTATTTGGCAAGAGCCAAAAAAGTAGCCGGCAATGACTTACAGTCTCATCCGGTAAAGGTGTTGTAGTTGTCCCATTACGAGTCAAAGCGTAACAAAATTAAAATGCAGGCAAAGTCAGATTTGTATGTATTTTATCAAGGAAATTGGGTCTAAAACCCTGTCCTTCTAGGACGGCTTTAATTTCTTAAATCCCTTCCTAAAAGTCAGGAAATTTCTAGTATACTACAGTAGTCAAGGTTAAACTCCTGCGCCATAGTGCATAAAAACAGTTAACGACACACTTTAGCGCGTAAACCGGGGGACAAAGAGCGGCGAAAACTCTATAAACAGCTAGGGGCTTAACACAGTTCCTTTAACCAGAGAAACAAACTATTTAGTCTTGTTAAGTAGGGTAGGGCATACCCGAACTCTAGGTAAATATCCTAGTACGCTTTTGGAGATAGACCCTCTGGGATGACTGCGAATCAGGCTCGTTAATTGGTAGGATTTCTACGGTTAAAAAGTTTGAGGATTGCCGCAAGGACGCAACATTTTAAGGTCAGTCGCTGAATTAAGAATCCCTGTCCTTTAGGTCAGGGAGTGTCAATACACTATTGTTAAATATCAAAAAAGCCGATGAAAGTAACCCAGGAAAAACTTCCAGCTAGCCAAATTGGTCTGGAAATCGAAGTACCGTCAGAAAAGTCAAAACAAGCTTACGAGCAAGTAATTAAACAATTTGCTCGCGAGGTTAATATTCCTGGGTTCCGCAAAGGCAAAGTTCCCCGTCAAGTTTTGCTACAGCGCCTAGGCCAGACTCGCTTGAAGGCGACGGCTTTGGAAAATTTGATTAATGATTCCCTGCAAAAAGCCCTCGAACAAGAAAAAATTGCCGCAATTGGCAGTTTTGAACTTCGCACCGAGTTTGAAGAATTACTAGAGAAGTTCGATCCAGAACAGCCTCTGATTTTTTCGGCGAAGGTTGATGTACAACCAGAAGTGAAAATGGGTCAGTACACTGGTTTGCAGCTTCAAGCAGAAGAAGCTAAGTATGATGAGGCTCAGGTAGATGAGGTATTGGCAAAATATCGCTCGGACAAAGCTACTTTAATCCCCGTAGAAGGCCGGCCGGCTCAGTTGGGAGACGTGGCTTTGGTTGATTTCTCCGGTAAATTTGCGGAAGCAGCCGAAGGCGAAACTCCCGCAGAAATTCCTGGTGGCGAAGCAGAAGACTTCCAAGTAGAATTATCGGAAAATCAGTTTGTACCGGGCTTTATCCAAGGCATGATCGGGATGAATCCGGGAGAAACTAGAGAAGTTTCCGTGCAGTTCCCAGATGAGTATAGCAGTGAAGAATTAGCCGGAAAACCCGCAGTCTTTACGATTACCCTCAAAGAACTTAAGGAAAAAGAATTGCCGGAGTTGGACGACGACTTCGCCCAAGAAGTCAGTGAGTTTGAAACTTTAGCAGAACTGCGCGAATCGCTCGAAACTCGGTTTAAAGCAGACCAAGAAAACAAGACATCAGCTAATAAGGAAAAAGCTATATCAGCAGCCCTCGTGCAGCTAATAGACGTGGAAATTCCCGAAACAATGGTCGATCGCGAAATCGATTATTTGTTGAATCAACAAGCCGTCCAATTGAAAAATTACGGCATAGATATCAACCAACTGTTTACCGAAGAAAATATGGGCCCGATGCGGGAACGCTCGCGCCCGGAAGCAATCGAGCGCCTCAAGCAGAATTTAGCTCTGGCAGAAGTAGCCAAGCTGGAATCCTTATCTGTTGAACCAGCAGAAGTAGCAGCCGAAGTAGCAAAAATCAGAAAGCAGTTTCCCAAAGGAGATTTTGACCCCCAAAGGTTGCAGGAATTTGTAGCCGAAGACTTGCTCAAACAAAAAACCCTGAAATGGTTGGAAGAAAAAGGAACAATCGAACTCGTACCTGAAGGCTCTCTGACTCCCGCAGCAGAAGAATCAGAAGAATCGGACGCTGAAGATTCAGCAGAAGCAGCCACGAGCGTTGAAGTGGAAGTCGTAGGCGAAGAATAGAACTTAATTTGTTCAAATGTCCTAATTGGGGGCATGAAATCAACCGCGATTTTAACGGCGCACCCGATCCTTAACTACAAGCTCCGGGTGCGCCCGATCCTTACTAAAACCTCGGGGCGTCCACTAGAAGCAGCTATGATTGACAAGTGAGTGTTTTAACTCATTCACCCCGCGAACCTTGCGATTCACGCCCGCGTTGCGCCGAACACAGAAAGCAATCTCACAGACTCAAAACTCCGCATTCCCCCGATATCTGTTCAGAAGAGGCATAATAGTTAAAAGCTGGCGGCTTAATTTAAAGCTTTCATCAGCAGCAGCAAATTGTCTAGAATCCTTGACTGGTGTCTTATGGTTGTATCTCAATCTTCCAATTACCTAATTACAAGCTATAACGATTTTGATGTCAGTTCCAGCCCCAGCAATGTAGTGCCGATGGTACTAGAACAGTCGGGGATGGGCGAGCGGGCTTTTGACATTTACTCGCGCTTGCTGCGGGAGCGAATTGTGTTTTTAGGAACTCCCGTAACCGACGAAGTTGCTGACTCGATAGTGGCTCAGCTATTGTATCTAGATGCCGAAGACCCAGAAAAAGATGTCCAAATGTACATTAATTCCCCCGGCGGCTCGGTGACGGCCGGCATGGCAATTTATGACACAATGCAACAAATCCGCCCGGATGTGGTGACGATTTGTTACGGTTTGGCAGCGAGTATGGGCGCATTTCTGCTGACAGCAGGAGCCCACGGTAAGCGGATGTCTCTTCCGAGTTCCCGGATTATGATTCACCAGCCGCTTGGAGGCGCTCAAGGTCAAGCAGTTGATATTGAGATTCAAGCCAAAGAAATCCTTTATCATAAGCGTAAGCTGAATCAACTGCTAGCGCACCACACAGGTCAACCGATCGACAAATTAGAGGCTGATACAGAGCGCGACTTTTTTATGTCAGCCGAGGAAGCCAAAAATTACGGTTTGGTCGATCGAGTTATCGCTAAAGAAAACCTTCCGGCGGCGGGAGAGAATGTCACTGCACTGAATTAAGAGGCTGTTATGTCTAAGTACGACTCCCATCTAAAATGTTCGTTTTGTGGCAAGTCTCAAGAGCAAGTACGCAAGTTGATCGCAGGGCCCGGGGTGTATATCTGCGACGAATGCGTAGACTTGTGCAATGAAATTTTAGATGAGGAGTTGTTTGATTCGAGTGCAGTGCCTGCTGCGGCGGTGGCACCGAAGCAGGAAACGACGCCAAAGCGCCGCGCTTCCTCGGGCAAAAGTATGTCGATGAGCCAAATTCCCAAGCCCAGGGAAATTAAAAATTACCTCGACGAAAATGCGATCGGGCAAGATGAGGCGAAAAAGGTGCTCTCGGTGGCTGTTTACAACCACTACAAGCGCCTCAGCTTTATCCATGCCAAAAATAGCGGCAAGCACCCACCGGAAGAAGTAGAACTACAAAAATCGAATATTTTGTTAATCGGGCCGACGGGCTGCGGAAAAACGCTGCTGGCTCAGACGTTGGCGGATATGCTAGACGTGCCGTTTGCGGTGGCTGACGCGACGACGCTGACGGAAGCGGGCTATGTCGGGGAAGATGTGGAAAATATTTTGCTGCGGCTGCTGCAAGTGGCAGATATGGACGTGGAAGAGGCGCAGCGCGGAATTATTTATATTGATGAAATTGACAAAATAGCCCGCAAGAGCGAAAATCCTTCGATTACGCGGGATGTGTCGGGTGAAGGCGTGCAGCAGGCGCTGCTGAAAATGCTTGAGGGGACGATCGCGAATGTACCTCCCCAAGGTGGCCGCAAGCATCCCTACCAAGACTGCATCCAAATTGATACTAGCAATATCATGTTTATCTGCGGTGGTGCTTTTGTCGGTCTGGAAAAAGTCATAGAGCAGAGAACTGGCAAAAAGTCAATGGGTTTTATTCAGCCCGGAGAAGCTCAACCGAAGGAAAAGCGGGCTGCTGATGTACTCAAGCAACTGGAACCGGATGATTTGGTGAAGTTTGGGATGATTCCTGAGTTTATTGGGCGGGTGCCGGTGGCGGCGGTGTTGGAACCGCTGGATGAGGAAACGCTGATGGCGATTTTGACGGAACCGCGCAATGCTTTGGTTAAGCAGTATCAAAAGCTGCTGAAGATGGATAATGTGCAGTTGGACTTTAAGCCAGAGGCGATTCGGGCGATCGCCCAGGAAGCATACCGCCGCAAAACTGGAGCACGGGCGCTGCGGGGAATTGTCGAAGAATTGATGTTGGATGTGATGTACGAGTTGCCGTCGCGCAAGGATGTTGCCCGATGTACGATTACGAAGGAAATGGTCGAGAAGCGATCGACCGCCGAGTTGTTGGTACTTCCGTCTTCCCTGCCCAAGCCAGAGTCAGCTTAAAAGTAGATATTCACAATCACTAGGTGACTTTAATTAAACATAAAACTTTTAGGGTATTAAGAAACCTGGAAGGGCGGCCACTCTGTTAGCAGCGCCCTACTAAAAAAACCGAGAAACCCGGTTTTTTTAGTGATCTACATTACCAATCTATAAAATCATCCTCACCTAACTCAGAAGATAACTCGGAAAAATCCGGTTCAGATTCCAATCTAAAAGTTTCCGACTCCCAAATCTCCAAGTCATCGGACAAATCGACTACTTCCCCATCAAACATATCAGCCAATTTCCTAGCCGTATTCGCGACATATTGAGCGTCATCACGCACCGCTATAGCCTGAGCGTTAAAGTCATTTTGAGAGGCTGTAGAACGGTTTGTGGGCGATCGTGATTCGGAAATTAGGGGCACATTAACGGCGGTATTTTCAGGCGCTGGCGGGTGTTTTTGTTCTTCTCCCCTATTCCCCAAAAAATCATCTGTAATCTCCGAACTCGCCGAGTTCTGCACCTGTTGGCCGACATCATCCGCAGGATGAGAATTCCTGGGATTTTCGCCAACACGTCCGTTAGAACTTGGCAAATCCTTAGCGCGGGAATTATTAGTTTCAGCGGGATTTGTCAATCCCACTTTTACTGTTACTCGACGGTTAAAAATTTGCAAAAAAGCTTCTTCAATATTAGCTACTTTGTCTTTAACCATATTCAGCAACGGCTGGGAACTAATCTTAACATGAGCAGTATTATTGCTAAAAATTACTAGCTGTCCATGTTGGCGAAGCAGCGATTGAGTTCCATGCGGCCGCACGCGGTCAAGTACCTGTTCCCACACTCGATTTAAATCGATTTCATCGGCTGAATTAGTCGGTGAATAATTTGTTTGATTCGTTTCAGCAGTTGGTACAGGTGCGGGAATCGCTGCAGGAGGTGGGCTTTCTGTTCGATTAGCCACAGGCTGCGACTGAGGCGGAGGATTTTGCGAATTGGGAACTGAAGATTGTTCAATATTAGATATCTGACTCCCCCCCGATTGTAGGGGCGGTGCCCCCGTGCCCGCCCTGGGTTGGGGGGGGTGATTTTGTGGTGGTTGAGTAATATTTTTAGCTGGTTCCGCTGTTGGTTGCTGCTGAGTTCTAATTGCTGAGGGCAACAATCCCAATAGCGTTACTTCCAGCCACAAACGCGGCTGAGTAGTGTTTTTAATTTGCACTTCGTGGGTTTGCAAATGTTTCTGACCTGCCAAAATCAACTCCGCATCCCAATGGCGGCCAAAATCCCCCAGTTTTTCCCAAGTTGCCGATGTTAAAGCTACTAAATCTGACCGTTTTGGTGCAGCTTTAGCTATTAGCAAATCTCGGTAAAAGCTGGCGAAACTTTGCAGCACGATTAGCGGTTCCCGACCGCGATCCATGAGGTGGCGGGTCATGTCTATTAGTGCTGTAGGGTTATCTGTATCAATAGCTTGCAGCAAATCCATTAAGTCATTTTCGGGTACTGCACCGACTAAATCCCAAACCTTTTCGACTGTTACTTCACCCTGAAATAAGCTTAGTTGGTCGAGCAAACTTTCGGCATCTCGCAGACCACCTTGGGCGATTTGAGCAACCATTTGTACTGCATCGCTGGCAATATTGATATTTTCTAATTGGGCAATTTTGTGCAAGTGAGCAATCATTGCATCGAGGGGGATGCGGCGGAAGTCGAACTTTTGGCAACGAGAAATAATAGTTGGTAATACTCTTTGTGGGTCGGTTGTTGCGAGGACGAATACAACGCGATCGGGCGGCTCTTCTAATGTTTTTAATAAGGCATTAAATGCCTGGGTACTGAGCATATGAACTTCGTCGATTACATATACTTTATAGCGGCATTGTACGGGGGCAAATTGAGCTCGTTCGATCAAATCCCGAATGTTATCTACTCCGGTGTTGCTGGCTGCGTCAATTTCGATGACATCTAGTGTCGAACCTCGGGCAATTTCTTGGCAAACGTTGCATTTGCCACAGGGTGTCGGGGTAGGGGCAACCGTAGAAATACAGTTGAGAGATTTGGCGAAAATTCTGGCACTAGAGGTTTTACCGGTGCCTCTGGGGCCGGTGAATAGATATGCTGGTGCTATGCGCTCTTGTAGGATGGCGCTGGTGAGCGTTTGGGCGATCGCCTCTTGACCGACTAATTCGGCAAATGTCTGAGGGCGATATTTGTGATGCAGGGGTTCGTAGGTCACGATCGAATATTGGTGGTATTAGCTGTAATCTTAGCTAAGGAGACGTTGTTCGATCGCACCACAGCTCGACTTTCACAGCAAGCCGCCCGGTGGGCTTGCACGGCGGGAGTTAGCCAACAGTAGGAATTAGCACTCTCCCAACGTCCGCCCCTCGATCGTCCGGGCGATCGGCTGTTCTGCTTGATGTTTTCCGCTGCTGGCTCCCAGAGTTACTATTAATTTATGTGTATTTCTTTTTATTTTTCTAGAAAAGGAGACCCTCGAACAAACATTTTTTTTAGCTGTATTGGTATAATATATTACAGACAATTCACCATTTCAATTGGTCAGTACCAGCACGCGATTTTCCGATATTTCGGAAACTGGCTTGCAGTTAAAGATAAAGTATTAATTAGAGGGTGCGTGCTCCAGTTGCAGAAATCCAGTTGTACCAAGATGATGGTGGAATGATGTCAATGTGGGTTGATCCAGTTGCACTACCAGCTCTACTCTGGAGTCCTGTATAAATATAGCGTCAAATTTTACCCTTTAAAAGCCCATGTCAACCCAAATAATCCTTGTAGAACCAAGGTTGGCAGTAGCCTCTCCCAAACCTAAACAGGCTAAACCCGGAGATCCGTCCTCAGACCAACTCTTCATGGGAGCGTCGGGATTACTGTTGTTATTGCTTATCGGTTTAGCGGTGTTTACCAAGCTAAAACTCGACGATTTGAGTAAAAAGCTCAAATTTGAGGAGTTTAGAAATCGAGAACTCCAGAAAAAATACAAAATGGCTCTGGAAACCATGTTAAAGATGGAAAAGAATCCCGACCTTATCCACTCGCGAGACTTTAATTTAGACTACCTGAGAATGCGAATGGCGGAAGAAGTATTTCACTTTGCCATTGTGAACCAGATTAAGGTAAAAGTCAAAGAAAAAATTAGTATTGCTCTGCGTCCGACTCAGGGGGCAGTGGGAGATAAAAACGGGAATGCGGGCAGTGGCAGGCAAGTGGATTCGATGTTTGATATCGAATACGAAACTGGCGATCCGGCGGTAAAAATAGAAAAACGAGTGCTGTTTCGGATTCAAATTAAGCTGATGAAACTGCCGACTCAGGCAACATCAGCGACAATTAATCAAATTATTGACTGTTTGGAAACTTATCTGAGTCCTTCAGACGACCACGACAGTTGGCAGCCGACAATTCAAGGTCGCATCGTTCATATTGAGTGGGATCAAAAAGCCAAGCCGACGCCGATGTTGGTGTTGGAACAGTCGAATGAAGGGGTGAATGTTACCTTTAGGACTACGAGAACGCCTGCGGGCCGACCTACAAATGCCAATGATAGCCAATTGATAGGAGCTAAGGGTCAAAAAAGTGGCAAAAGTAGTTCTAAAACTCCAGCCAAAGGTGCAACGAAAAGTCCTGCCAAGGTAGGAGCAAAGCGTCCTGGTTCTCGGAAATAAGTTGAGGTGGGTTAATATTATTTTCCCGAAAGAACGCCTGTGGCAGCCGCTGTTGATGTATCTTGTGCGAGGTAGCCGTCTTCCATGTGAATAATGCGATCGGCTATGTCTAAAATGCGGTTGTCATGGGTGACAAGCAAAATAGTGCAGTGCTGTTCTTTGGCCAAACCTCGCATAATTTCTACCACATCTCGACCTGATTTACTGTCTAGGGCTGCTGTGGGTTCGTCTGCTAATACTAATTTCGGCTGGCTGACTAATGCGCGGGCGATCGCAACTCTTTGTTTCTGGCCACCAGAAAGACTGTCGGGGTAATAATCTATTCTTTCTCCCAAGCCTACAGCTTGCAGCATTCCCTCTATTTTATCATTAGTTTCTTGGGGAGAAAGATGGTTGTGCAGGTCGAGGGACATTTGCACATTTTGCCTAGCTGTCAAGCATTTAAGCAAATTATGAGCTTGGAAGATATAACCGATGTCGCGACGGACTTTAACTAATTTATTTTTCGCGGTTCCCCGCAATTCTTGGTCGAGAATTTTCAGACTACCTTCTTGGATCGATCGCAAAGCTCCAATCAAGGTTAACAATGTTGTTTTACCAGACCCTGAAGGCCCAGTCATCAGCACGATTTCGCCCGGATAAATTTCGAGGTTGATATCAAATAAGGTCTGTTTGCGAAGTTGTCCTTCACCGAAAGAATGATTGAGATTTTTAATTGAGACAACTGGTAAAGTGTTCATGGTGATCAGCTATTAGGTCTTAATTATGAATTATTAGTGGTTTTTTATTTCATAATTCCTCCTTATTCAATCCGTGTATCCGTATCAAAATCCGTGTCGTGCCTTCCTTAAAATATATCTGCCGGATCGGCAGACTGCAATTTCCTCACCGCGATCGCCCCCGACACAGAACACATGATCACTGTCATTACAAAAACAGTTATAACTTTTGTCAAAGTCATATACATCGGCAAACTCGTAGCACTTCTCCCTAAATTGTACAGCACCACAGAAACCCCCAACCCCGGCAAATAACCAAGAATTGCCAGAATCATAGCCTCTTGAAACACCACACCCAAAAAGTAAATGTCCTGATATCCCATCGCCTTCAGCGTAGCGTATTCCGGCAAGTGATCGGTAACATCAGTATAAAGAATTTGATAAACAATCACTATCCCGACGATAAATCCCATTGCCGCGCCGAGAGTGAAAACAAATCCGATCGCCCCATAATTAAACGGAAGTTCCCCGGCGCGCTCTTACAGCGGATTGCAAGTGAGTAGAGAAACATCCGCTGCGGCTACCCAACCGATAAAAAGCCATCTTTTACCGGGAATTGGGTAATATTAGCTGCGGCTACTTGGTGGGCAACATAGTCCATCACCACCGGCTGCATGAAGAAAAGTTCCGCCTTTTTTTCAATTAAAGAGCGCTCTTGGAGAGATTCCAACACCCCTAGCAGTTTTTGCGGTGATAGTGAGCGGAGGAGGTGCGATCGCATTTCTGCAAATGAAGCCGGTTTGCCATTAATCGCTAGCCATTCTATCGCTTCTTTTTCTTCCTCTGATAAACATTTAAGCTGCTGTTCAAAAACCTGGCTAATTTTGCCAAAAATTGCGATATTTTGATTCACAAATTCCAGAATGCCCCCATCAAATAAATTGCAAATGCTTGCAGAGACGAGATTTAATAACAATGGATTGCCACCGTAGTAATTAGTTAATCTGCTACATAGCGGTAGTGATTCACAGCGGCTGCACTCGACGGGTGATCCACAGTAGCATCCTTTGGATTGAAAGATTGCCTTGACATCTGTTGGTTGCAAACCTGTCAATTTGAGCGATCGGAGGGGTAGAGTTTGGCCTTCTTTATGGGCTAACCATGTCGGTTTTTCACGGGCGGTGAGGATTAAACAGCTTTGATGGAGGCTGTCTCCCAGACATCGAAATAGCTGCCCGTAACCCTCATATCCCGATCGATAAGCAGTGCCATTAGTGTTGCTGAGGATTGATTCGACATTATCGAGAATTAGCAAACAGCGGTGCTTTTTCAAATACTCCATCAACCGCAAGATACTGCGGTCTATAGTATCTGGTAGGGGCGATACTTCTGTGTTTTCTTGCTGGTTAGAAAAGAAGAGGATTAACTCTGCTAACAAGTCTTGGATGGGTGGGGTATTGCGGAGACTGCGCCAAATTACAAACTCAAACTCATTTTGAATTTGTTGTGCCAGCTTCACGGACAAGCTGGTTTTACCCATCCCTACCATGCCGACAATCGTCACCAGCCGACAGCCTTCTGCTAAAATCCAGTGCTTGAGGATTGCGAGTTCTTCGGTGCGTCCGTAGAAAACAGAAACATCGGGTGCTGCGCCCCAATCAATTCGATTTTGGATAGCGCTACCCGCCGCTACGCTAGAGGATTGTGGATTTTCGATTAGATGCTGAGTGCTAATTGCTGCATCCGGTTGAGATAACTGATAATCACTGGTTTCAAGCTGTAGGTTAAAAGCCGTGTAGCATTGACGGAGGGTACTTTTATCAACCCCAACTTCACAAGCAAAGACCTTTCTGAGGGTATCAGAGTCTAAGCCAGTGCGAAAGCTTAAGGTTTCAAAGGTGTAACGTTTGTCAAAATTGTCGCGACTTTCGGCTTCAGATTTTGCATCTTGAAGTTTCTTCAATCCTTGAAGCGTCTGGATTACACCGCGTCGGCGGCTGCCTTTTTGCGGATTCATAGGAAGGTTCTCCGTTTTTTAAATACGCTGATAAAACACGTGAAACAATCTGCCTGTGCTATACAGGTCAGATACACCCTTCTGTGAATAGACTTTTTGCCAAAGTCAGTCTTTAAAATGTTTCAAGGCGAAGTATATGGGGTTATGTACCAATCGACAAAGTTTTTATTTGAGCGCTTCACCCATCCAAGGTCTTTTTTTAAGAAGTCTAATCTTAATAGATAGTTACAAAGGAGAGGTGATACTTGTCCAGATTGTTAAGGGAAGTTAAGGTGGGAAGACTGACTGGAGCAGAGTCACCATGTTTATTTTTATCTTATCATAATTTTGGGATTCCGAAGTTAAGAATTTTTGCCGAATTTAAGCAAGTTAGTCCCCGCTAGTCAGCGAAGGGGTATTGGCTTGATGCAGCAACGAACTCTATCAACATCAGATGCGATCGCACTATCCCTGCACTCGGTAATTGCAGTTTGGTGTTCTCTCCACTCATTCAGCCTAACGGATATGAAAACCCTGGAAGAAAATAAACAAATGTTGAGAGCAACGAAGCCTCTGTTGCAGGAACAGTTTTATGAGTATAAGTGCCGAAGTTAAGTCTTGTCTGCCGAATTTAAGAAATAAAGGGCACAAGATGTAGAACTCTGTGATGTAATGTCTGGAATCATGATTTTTCTTAATTTAGAAGCTTGAGGACAAGAAGTCTTTAAGTAAGTTGCTAAGTTCCCTATTTTCGGTTGTCGAGACTAGATTAAAGAGACAAAATCAACTTATATGCCAGATTTCAACTTCTATGTTGGAGGTTTCTCTAGGAACTCTCTTGAAGAAAGTCTCCTGTAACTATTAACAAGAATTCACAAATTCATCTCAGAGCAACAAGGTCGGTGACACTATGCCAATGCCAAACGAAAACCTAGATTCAGTCGATTCAGTCGATTCAGTCGATTCAGTCAAGAAAAAAAAGCTAGCTATAGTAGGTCTGATTTATAAACAAGTAAATGACCTATTGGGCGCTGGAAATCAACTATTTTCTATGCAGTTTCCAGCCCAATCCCTAAACTATCGACAGTATCAATATGATACCAATGACTGCAGTAGTATACTGACTCGTCCCTATACAATTGCCGAAGCAGAATTTCGGCTTTCTGACCAACTGTTCGATGTTTACCCCATCACACAAGCTCCGACTGGAGAGAAGCTTTCGGTCGTTTATAACACCCTACTGAATAACTATGTACCAAGCCTGAAACCTTTTGCTGCTTACTTTCGAGACCGTGCAGGACTAAGTAAATTCCTGCTCCAAGAAAAGAACCACGGTAATGGAACTCCCAAGTCAAGAATTGATTGGTGTAAGGAGCTTTATAACCAATATTTGCAGGCTAAACTGGAATGGGAAACAGACAAAAACTTAACATTTGATGAAATCAAAGAGTTAAGCGAGCAAGAAGATTCAGGCGTAACCCTGGATGATTATGCTAGGTGGCTAAGTTCTCAAGGTTTGGTTCGGGAAGAAGAGTTGAACAACTTTTACAACGATGCTATTGTCAAGGGTCACTTCCATGAAGTGCTAACTATACTCGGTTATCTCAATGTCTCCTCTCTCGCTGAGGAATTGGAACTCGCTAAGCAAAGAATGCGGCATTCGATGAGATTATCGCTTGACGAATCAATGCTAGTTTATCCGGTACAGTTTCAACCGAGTAATTGGTTCCAAGGATTAGCCCCCAATCTCTCACCTGTAGACTTGACGATGGCTCATGAGACTATTAGAGACCTACTCAGAGCAAAACGTCGAGAACTTAGTCGGGCGCAGTCAGATTTACAGGTGCTGGAGATGATCTCCAGCAATGGAGATGAAATTAAGAATTTAGAAACTAAGGTTGCTGAAGGCAAGAAAAAGCTTAGTGACGCGGAGACTAACCTTGTTGAAAAATATGGTCAAGCGGCGGTGACTGCTGCCAAAATTTATCTATCCACTCTGGCAGAAGGAGGAAGTCTACTGGCACTAGCCGAAATGGACACAGTAGCTGCTGTAGATCTGAAAACCCTGGACGATCTAGGCTTATCAGAGGATCAAATTTTAGAAGAGTTACAAACCGTAGTTACCCAACTGCACAACACCTATAAAGAGCAAAAAGAGGTGCTTCAACAAGCTGAGGAATTGACGTATCTCAAGGCGCAGTTGGCTCGTGCTAAGTCCCATGACGTGCAATTTGAGAAGATTAACCTCAATCAACACATCCGAGAACTTCGTACTGATATTGATGAGCTAGGTCAATTAATTGCTGGGGTGTATCGGGAAAAGAAGAATCCAAAAGGCTCGGTTACTGTAGAGCGAGACAAAAATGATAAGAAGAAATGGATGATTCAGCTTCCGGGTTCACCTACAGGTGGTACCTTTAAGTTAAAAGTAAAAATACAGGGTGAGACAATACAGAGTCAAACCTCGTCTGATATTGCTTTCGACGCTAATGATACTGCACTCAGTAATGCACTCAAAGCTCGTCTGGAAGATAATGCAGTTGAGAATGTAACAATGCCATCTGGGAGCAAAAATACATGGAACGTTACATTCCGCGACGAGAAAATCGAAATGTCTGGTGATGGCGCAGGTTTAACCGTAGCAGAGTCCACTGTTGAACTGCCCGTAATCCCTTCTAGTGGCAATATAACTGAGGCAGATGGGATGTTTATGGATGTCGTCATCAAGAGTACGGAAATTGCCGACTCATCGAGCAAGGTTGAAACAGCATCTGCTTCTGAATTTGGTTGGAATGTACGCGGATGGTTTTTCTCGGCAGGAGGACAACACAGCAGTTTGCAGGCGAGTACCGATGCCGAACGGCAGTTTTTCGAGCAAGACATAACGATAGGTTTTCGCGTGGCTAAGGTTACATTCGATCGCGGAGGTTGGTTCAACCCGCAAATCTTCAAGATGTCCCACGCTTTTTACAGGCTTGCAGACCTAAAAGCATCACCATCGAGCCAAGAAATCACAAAGGATAAAGTCTTGGAAGCAGCAAAGGCGAAAGACAACCCTAGTGGAAAGGTGGCTGAACTCCTAAAAGATGGGGAAAATCGCTCTATTTTACCAGCTTACCCAGTCGGTATGGTGATTGCGAAGGATATCACTATTAAAGTTAGGCTGGATGCGTCACAAAGTGAGATGGCGAGAACTGTTATCGAAAACTCGAATACCGCAGGCGGTGGATTCCTGGGCTTTTCTTGCACCTACTCATCTGCTAACTCAAGCACAAGTGACAAAACGTTTTTCGGTCAGCAAGGGGATTATTTCTATATTCGCATTCCCGGCCCTCAGATTCTGGGGTACTACCTCCAGTTTGTCCCACCCGACAAAGCGATGCCCTACGAAGCAATATTTCAGGAAGAAAAAGATACCGAAGTGGAAAAGGCATTGGCTGCCTATGACTTTCCCCCGCAGTTGCCTAGCTCTGGCGCAAAAGATCAAACTGTAGTTACACCAGAGAAGCAACCGGAGAAAGACAAGTCCTAGCACTAAAAGGCAGACTGGTGTTGTAGATGAGTATTTTCTCAGAGTGTGTTTGAACAGATAGCACAAAAAGAGATGTAGATACTGTCTTGACTTGTCAAGAGGGGGCGATCGCATAATTGGGGTCGAAAGGCTTTTGGGACTTTAAAATCCCAAAACCCAAGTGCACTAACTTCCGATATCATTGCGCCAATCACCTGCATTTTGACCTTTCCACGACCCAATAATCGTTCACTCATCGCTTTGAGCAAGGGGTTGTGACGCATTGCCACTACGGCTGGCATATACAATGCCTTTCGGAGTCTCACATTGCCAGTACAAGACAAACGTGTTTTGCCCTTAACCGAAGTCCCGGAAGTACGTTCGCGGGCGTGTTAAACCAGCATAGGCTGCTAATTGACGAGCATTATCGTAATCAGAAACCTCACCAATTTCAGCTAATAATATAGAAGCTGTTAAATCGCCAATGCCAGGAATTGAGGTTAACAGCTCGCGCTGTTGTTTTAAATGTGGGTGTTGGTCAAAATGGTCGCCAATCAGTTTTTTGATTAGTTGTTGTTGCTGCTGAAGATACTCCAAGTGTTCGAGAGTAAGAGCAGCAACAGTTGGCGTCGCTGTCTCCAAACGGTTTTGTTCACAAGTCATCATTTCTGTGACTGATTCGAGTCGCCGCAGGAGGGCTTGTAATTCCTTGACTTCCGGCGCTGTCGGTGTCCATAATGATGGTTTCATTGCCGCACAAAAACGAGCAATCAATGCCGCATCTACGGAGTCAGTTTTAGTTCTCAGAAGTTCGCTTTTGGCAAACCCTTTAATACGAGCCGGATTGACGATGCTTACCTGAAAGCCTTCTCGATACAGGAATTCGGCTAAGGCTTCACGCCCAAATGCTAGTAGCTTCCATGTGCTCGCATGGAGTTCGACTACATTTTGTTGTTTGAGCAAGTTTAGTAAACTCTCAAAACCTTGACTATTGTTGGTAAACTTTTTGGGTTTAGTCGCACGACTTTCACTCAGTAATGAAACATAAAAGTCTTTTTTACTGATGTCTATGCCTAAGACTGTTAGTGCCATTATTTGCTCCCTCGGTACTCCTTCTATTAAAGAACATGACAGGCAATAGAATACTAGCCTTGTGAATGCAGGCTTTCTGGATCATTCGATCGAGAGCCTAAGATACTGTCCAGCTTTAGGTGTGCCTGTCATCAGTAATGGGAGCTTATCTACGCAACAGACTGATGCAGTCTAAGGGGCGGGCCAACTTCACCGATTACTGATGTCCTATAGCCAGCTCTTTCGCCTGTTACAGAACCTTTTCTACAAAACTTTCCTTGTTTCTTTAGATTCACTTTGCTTGTCGGTACGATCGCCCAATTGTTGGTACGATCGCCCGATTGTTGGTACGATCGCCCGATTGTTGGTACGATCGCCCAATTGTTGGTACGATCGCCCGATTGTTGATTCGATCGCCCGATTGTTAGTTCGATCGTCCGATTGATGTGGCGATCGACTAACTCACTCTTTTAAGATACAAGGGGCGGGTTCACCAACCATCTTAAACGCAGCAGACAGGTTAAAAAAACCCGCCCCCGCCCCACGAAAAACCTCCAATTGACCTTGGTGCAAGATATCAGTTGAAACCGAGGATTCGAGAACGGCTGTTGTCGGAAGTTATCTACGTATGACGGAACGTTCACTCTCGAAGGTTGTGCAAGATATTCTGGAGGGGAGCATCCCCTAAATTGCAGAAATACTCTCGCACCAAGCTGGTTCAAAAATAGCAAACTTCTCTCCCCCAGCTTCCCCAGCAAAAATGGCTTAAGCGCCGAAATCTACAGAGTTATCTCCAACTCAAAAAGGTAGTTATCTGAAAAATTACACCCATTAAAAAAGTTTCTTAAAGAACTCTGACCGAAAACACAGATGCGATACCCTACTTCAGACTAAAAGCAGGTCAGAGATTAAGGTGTGAATATAGAAATTCACCTACCTATTCCCATATTAATCGCCTTTTTCGATTTGTAAAGTTAAAGATTTTCACGGACTTTCCTTAACTTCGGTATTGTGAATAGGGACAGAATGGCAAAGTGGTTGTGATTTGATGGGTGCGATCGCTTCCGTTTACTTCCATTTACTTCTACAATGCCGAGAGCAGAACTCTCATCTGCTCTCAGTATCCCTTGATGGGTAGCCGCAGAGATACGTGCAAGTGCAATTTGTTCTAAAGACTGGACTTGTGCCAAACGTCTGAGCATAGATGAGATTAGCAAATTGAAAAGGTGTGTTATACTTCTTCAAACAGCCATAGTTGGTAATTGTCTTCCTTTGTTTGGTTGTCAAATTGAATAATGCAGAAATGATCGTTCTCTGTACTTCTATCTTGAGGTCCAATGTACTTTTTAGAATTCATGTTCTGAATTAACCAACCGTCACCCTTCTCATGAGACACAAAAGTCCATTGCTGGAAAGGCTCCGCAGCCGACCCAATCTCGGAGTGGTGAATGATCGCGGTGGCACGATCATCCTTGCTTCTGTCACGAATGCTAGCTAAATGAGCGTTGTACTGATTTAAAATTATCCATGCATCGCTTCGGAATTGAATTATGTGCCAAACCTGAGGATTAACTACTGGATCGTCGTCTAGCGAGATTGGATCGCGAATAGTCAAACTAGCACCATCATTGTCCCAGTTCTGCTTATCGCCTTCGATACTCAAATAGCGTTGGCTTTTGATGTTCTTGATGCGTACCCTTAGATAGGTTTTCCGAGGATCGATTGAATTAAATATTATAAGATTCGACACATCTGATGACAATGCACTCGTTTGTTGCGACCATGACCCTGTAAATAGATATATGCGATGACGCTCCAAATAGTTTTTTACAAAGTGAAAATGGTAGTCGGCAGCAATTTGGAATAAGTACAAATCACTATTTATATTGACATAATTTGTACCATAGCGGTTTCGACTTGTGGTCATTTCAATCATTCCGTCTAACACAGCATGTGTATCAGGTTCGGAATCCACATCTATATTAGTTACGGGTGGATCATTAACTAATGCATTTTGCCACGCGTCGGCTGAAGATTTTCTGCCAGTAACTTTGCCTTCTAAACGACAAGAGGTATTTATCGCTTCTGTTGCCTTACCCAAAGCTGTTTGGAATTGTGGTGCATCCAGTTTTAATTGACCACTTCCCTTTGCCTGAGTAAACAAACTCACTAATTCTACCCAAGCTTTTTTATATTCTTCAGGGTTGTTACGCACAACTGCTTCTTGGGTGGGGTCGGCCCAGCAAGGTTTATAACGAAATTTTACAAAACTGAAATCAGGTAAATGCCCCATCCAACCATGTCCCAAATAAGAAGTATGATTGGGAACGGCTTCAAAATTAGGATGAGATTTCTTCAATAGAAAAGAAAGTACCTTTTTTTGCCAACCTTGCTTTTGATCGTCATATTGGATCGATTGTCGCCCATATCCCCATTTATATGGATTCCACGAGGTAGGATTATAGTCAACGTCCCAATAACTATTCAAAATGTTATGTATTCCGCAGAAATCCTGATGTGCCCAGGTATCTGCAATGACATGCGCTCTTACACCCAATAAAATAAGTCTAAATCGTCGAAGATTATCTTCACGATTATTCTGAAGAATATACTGTCCACCAATTGCATAACCAAGAATAGATTCTAGCCTCGCATTGTCTGTTGCGCATTTTATCGCATCCATGATTATTTGCCGGGATAAAGCACTTTGGGGTCGGTTTAACAATTTACCATATTCAAGATCTTTCAGGTATTGTCCTGATTGATCTCGGGGGTATTTGCTTAATTCTGCCCTTCCTTTGGTTGCATCTCGTATCTGAAATTGTGATAAAAAACCAGCCACATGCCTACCGTGTACCGTTTCACAGCTAGGTGTATTCGATGGATCATCATAATTGCCAGGAGGAAAATGAAACGAACACCATAATCCGTCCTCTGGATCAAATCCTGAACTCATCGTACCCTGAAAAGTGTAACGTGGATAATCAAGGTGGTCCACAATGTTATATTTGTCCATTCGTTCTGTATCACTAACCAATTTCCAATAAGCCGCATATGTGGTTTCATTAAAAAAATCAATGAAATTTGCGGCTTTTGCTATCAGTGTGGCTTCCTGTGGGGTAAATCCCCCTTGTCTTGCAGCATAGTAAGTGCCATAGTAATGAAAATCTTGATCCATAATCTCCTCCAGGGTTTATTTAATAAACATTGACAATTATTGATAAAAAAGCCCAACAGGCATTCGATCGTTTCTAACACAATGCCTGAAATCAAGGTTTTTGGCAACCGAAGTTAAGGAGCTTAAGAGCAAACTTTAAAACATCATTCGGTAATTTTGGCAAATCACGAACACTTCAGCATTTCAGCGCTTTAGAATTTTATAAATCTTTTAATTAACTTCTCCCCCTGAACTTTAAGTTGAGCAATTTCTGCCTCAAATCCTGCCCGATCATCAAATTTAGCAAGCAAGAGGGCAGGATACCGCAACTACAACCTGTTTTGCATCAATTGGTTCAGGTCGGTTTCAGAGTCAGATCAGAGGTTCTTGCTGTGGCGCTGCAACTTGCGGGTGAGCAGGTGTTGTCTCTTCTCCTTATACGCACATACTCTCAGTTATAGCCTTGTTCGACTTGTTACGTTTCGTAATTAAAATGCCAATTTTAACCAAGTTAACGAAGTTAATTAAAAAGCTTCTAAAACCCTAAAATCCTGTATCATTAGCTGGAATCACGATCGGTCCATTCTTCTTCGGACCCAAATCCAGTGGCGACGCAACTGTGACACAAAACATGGATGGGTCTTCCACTATGTCCGTATCCTCCAACGATTACGCTGCGCCCATTACCCAATTTAAAATATATCTGCCGGATCGGCCGCCTGCAATTTCCTAACCGCGATCGCCCCCGACACAGCACACATGACAACTGTCATAATAAAAACAGTCATAGCTTTCGCCAAAGTCATATACATCGGCAAACTCGTAGCACTTCTCCCTAAATTGTACAGCACCAAAGAAACTCCAAACCCTGGCAAATAGCCAATAATTGCCAGAATCAAAGCCTCTTGAAACACCACACCCAAAAAGTAAATATCCTTATATCCCATCGCCTTCAGCGTCGCGTATTCCGGCAAGTGGTCGGTAACATCAGTATAAAGAATTTGATAAACAATCACTATCCCAACGATAAATCCCATTGCCGCGCCGAGAGTGAAAACAAATCCGATTGAGGTACTTTCCTGCCAATATTTTTTTTCAAAATCTACAAACTCTTCTTTAGTAGAAATCCTCACATCATTCGGCAATGTTGCCCTCATTTTATCAACAACAGCCTTAACATCTGTACCCGGCTGCAAGTGTACAATACCTATATCGATTAAACCTCTTGTTCTCCGCGTCGAAAAAATCCGCATAAAGTTTAAATCGCTGGTGACAAGATTGCCGTCGGCACCGAAAGAGGCCCCTATAGTAAATAAACCATCTACCCTAACGCGGCGATTGTCAACTTCAGTTTCAACAACTTTTCCCTGTTTGAAATATTCTGCTACCGGCCCAAACTCCGGGCGGGAAGCTTGGTCAAATAAAACCACATCCGAAATTTTGATTTTGTCCAAATTATTTTGGATTTCAGGCAGATCAAAGATGGGATGAGCGGGGTCAAAACCTATTACCATCAATTGCCGAGTATTTCGCTGGTTGGGGTCGGGGTTTTTCCACAATCCAAAGCCTAAATATACGGGACTAATTGCTGTAACGCCGTCAAAACTCAAAGCTTGATACAAGCGGCGCTGGGGAAAACTTTTCATGGCTATTAAAGCCGTAGACTGGGTGCTAGTGATAAAAATATCCCCTTTTAACTTCGAGTGAAAGGTGATAGAGCTTTCAAATAGCGCGTCTCTAAACCCGAACTGCATAAACATTAGCAAATCGGCGAAGCCAATGCCGGCTAGTGCGACGGCTAAGCGCATTTTTTCGCGGGTTAATTGTGCCCAAGCTAGTGGTATTTTGGCCATAAGAGTCAATCAATTTTAGATTTTAGATTTTAGATTTTGGATTTTGGATTTTGGATTGAATAATTTTAAGCACGGGTGTTGAGAAACCGGGTTTTTTACCCTTATTTGATTCACACCCTGAATCTCGTTAAAAAACCCGGTTTCTTGAGTGCCCATGCGTAAGTTTTGTCAAGGTAAAATTTAGATATCTATTTTAACTTCAACCTGCAAGTTTGTTAGGGTTGCAACTTTCTTGCTCGATTCCGGATCGAGGCGAATTCTAACTTCGATAACTCTCGCGTCGGTGTCGGCGGCGGGGTCTGTATTAAGGACATCTTTTTTGCTGATTTGTTTGCCGATGCGATCGACTGTTCCTGCCAAAGTGCCTGCAAAAACCGGGCTGCTGACTGTTGCGCGCTGGCCGTTTCGCACTTTGGCGATGTCGGTTTCGTAAACTTCTGCTACGGCGTACATTTGATCGGTGCCGCCTAATTCTACGATGCCGTCTTGAGTGTTGACACGTTCTCCTTGTCGGCTGTGAACTTTCAGGATGTAGCCGGATACGGGTGCTTTGACGTAACTTAAGTTTAAGTCTACTTGAGCTTTTTGTTTGCTGGCGATCGCACTTTCGACGGCTGCTTGGGCGGCTTGCACGTCTTCGGGGCGTACTTCGGCAATTTGGTCTAGATTTGCTTTGGCTTGATTGATTTGTTCTTGGCCAGTTTCTGCTTTTTGTTTGAGTATTGCTTCGGCTTGATTGATTTGTTCTCGTCCTGTTTCTATCTTTTGATTTAAGGTGGCTCTGGCTTGGTTAATTTCCTGCCTACCTGTTTCTAACTTGCGTCGGAGATTAGCGCGGGATTGATTGATTTCCTGCTTGCCTGTTTCTACTGTTTGTTTGATTGTTGCTTTAGTTTCGACTATTTGCTCTTGCAGTGTTTGCACTGTTTTTTCTAATATAGCTTGAGCTTCTTTGACTCTCTGGCGAGCGGTATCTACTGCTAAACGTTTGGTGTCGTATGCCGAAGCAGAAATTGCGCCTGTTTCGGAGAGTTCTTTATTGCGTTTTTCCTCAGCTTCGGCGTTGGTTAATTCGGCTTTTAGCCGATCGACTGTAGCATTTTGAGAGGCAATTTCGCCGCGTAATTGAGCTTCTAACCTAGCCAATTTGGCTTGCTGCACCTCTGTTTCTCTTTCTAGTTGTGCCTCAAATTTGGCAAGATTAGCTTGTTCAGCTTCGGTTTCTCTTTGCAGCGCGGCCTCGAATTTGGCGACGTTAGCTTGTTCGGCTTCGGTTTCTCTTCGCAGTTGAGCTTCTAAGCGGGCGACATTGGCTGCTTCGCCTTCGGTTTCCCTTTGCACTTGTGCTTCAAACTTGGCAACTTCTGCTTTTTGAGCGCCGACAACGCCTGTTTTTGCGCCTGCTTGAATTTTCGCTAATTCTGCTTGTTTGACTTTGACTTCTTTGTCGGCTTGTTGGAGGATTGCTTGGAGTCGATCGCGCGTATCGAGAACTGCTATGATTTGTCCTTGACTGACTCGATCGCCCTCTTCCACCTGCAACAGTTCAATTCTTGCTCCCTCCGACGCCGAAGGGGCGGACAATTTGATAACTTCCCCCTGCGGAGTCAACCTACCCAAAGCGGTAACACTGTTGCGGGTGGCGACGGAAGTTGCAGCAGCCGTTGCAGCCGCCGCCTTTAACTCTTCGGCTTTTCTAATTTGAGATACTTGCCAAAAACCGACTCCTGTGGTAATGAGAGTGGCGGCGATCGCTAAACCGATGATTCCTCGCCCTGGGGGTTTTAAAAATGATTTATCCTTGACCCGTGATTCCTTTACCATTACTTATAAAGTAGGTGATTTCCTAATTAAGTTTTGTCCACCTACTATTAAGTATTGTAAACACTTTTCAGCTATTTAGGGATATCAAAAAGCACCTCGGTCATATAATGTTCGGCCCAATCTTGACCGAAAGCTTTTTCGAGTACGCGGCGGGTTTTGTCGTTTTGCTGCTGCTGGGTGCAGTAGTAAATTTGAGCGTCGAGAATTTCCGATGCGTCGGTGGCAGAGACAGGTTGGGAAGCGACTGCCTGTTTGCAGTGAATTTCAACGTAGGATTCAACAATATCCAAAAACCGACTGTTTTCTTCGATCGACTCTGGGCGCACAAACAGACAAAATTCTGAGAAAATATCCCCCCATTCGGGAATTTGGCGGGGACAAGAAAATTGCTTAATCGGCAAAATTCCCAGTTGGGTTCGGTAGGTTTCCGACAAAGTTCGATCTCGATTGAGGGGAGAAAGGTCTGCGATCGCGGCGCTAACTTGGCCTTTGCCTGCTACGATATCCGTGCCGAACATCGGCAAAGCATAATTCGGTCTGGGAAACATCACGCAGTGCAGAATGTCAAGCAAGGGCCCGACTTTAGCGAGTTCGAGGTGTATTTTGCGGAACTGGGGCGTTTGATAGCAGCGGTTTTCAATGATCAGTTTTTCTCCTTCCAAGCGGCCTTCTACGTATCCCAACTCAGCGGGCAGGTGGTAGGGTTCGAGGTCGAGATAGCGATGCCATACTGCTTCCATCCGGTCTGCTAAATCGCGGATGAGATGGTGCTGTTGCTCGCGCAGAGAAGGCTGGGATGTTTCTAACATTCTTATTTATCGTGCGATAGCTTAATTAAACTTGATTCTACTGTTGCAGGATGCAGGAAAAAAGGTAGATACTTTAACAATATCAGTAGATTGACTTAAGATTGACTTACGAGCGAGCAAGTTTTACAGGAGATTTTGTATGTTTGGTCTGGGATTGCCCGAAATGGGCATTATTGCGGTGGTTGCCATACTAATTTTCGGCCCCAAGAAGATTCCTGAGTTAGGAAATGCTTTGGGCAAAACGCTGCGGAGTTTTAAGGAAGGGGTTGGTCTAGCTGAGGATGAAGCTGTTGAGAAGGATAAAGAGGAAGAGGGCCAGCCGAAAGTGTAAATTAGGTTTGTAGTGAGGATTTTATAGCAATCCTAAATGAGTAGTCGTAATTTTTTTACCCCACCCCAACCCTCCCCGATGCCTTGGGGAGGGAGTAAGAAATTCACAAATGATTGAGGATTGCTATAGTCCTCATTGTTCAGGACTCAAGTCCTCACTAAGAACCTATTCGGGAAATTTGCCTTCTCTAACTTCGAGGGAATAATCTTTGACAGCTTGGGTAATCGTTTCTCGCAAATTGGCGTAAGCTTTCGCAAAAGGCGGCTGTTTTTCGGAAAGTCCCAACAAATCGGAAGTAACTAAAACTTGACCGTCGCAGTGCGGCCCGGCGCCGATACCAATGGTGGGAATAGTTAGTTTTTTGGTAATTTGAGCGGCTAAGTCGGCGGGAATGTGTTCTAAGACGATCGCAAAGGCACCGGCTTCTTGAAGGGCGATCGACTCTGCTATGATGCGATCGGCTGCTTCGGCCGTTTTTCCTTGTTTTTTGTAGCCGAGTTGGTGTACCGACTGCGGAGTTAAACCAACGTGCCCCATCACCGGAATTCCGGCGGATGTTAGCTGCGAAACTGTGGCAGCCATTGCTGGATATCCACCTTCTAATTTTACAGCTTGAGCGCCAGTTTCTTTCAAAACTCTCCCCGCCGAGTGCATGGCTTGCTGGGGACTTTCTTGGTAAGTCAAAAACGGCAAATCGACAACAATTAATCCTTGTTTAACTCCGCGGCGCACTGCTTTAGCGTGGTGCAGCATTTCATCGAGGGTTATGGGTAGGGTTGTCTCGTAGCCTAAGACTGTCATGGCGAGGGAATCGCCGACTAGGATGATATCTACGCCTGCTTCATCGATGAGTTGGGCGATCGCATAATCATAAGCTGTCAGGGCAACAATTGACCGCCCTTGTTGTTTCCACTGAATTAATTGATGAGTAGTGACTGACATTTTAGTACAAAAATATAATATTATTTCTGGATATTACTTATAATATCAAATCCGGGCGATCGCAGATTATATTATCGATCATTCTGCCATTGAAATCGCTTAAGAGTCAAACTTTCGTTCCAGCAGAGGGGGACTAAGAGTAAGATGAGAAAATTAGATAAATTGTATACGCGAAAATAACTTTGCATTCCCTCTGCGGGCAAAAGAATTAACCCCTGATTTTTCAAGTCCCCTTCTCAACCCAAATTTTCCTGGATCATTGAGCCAAGTCAAGGTTCTTCTCCTGCAGGACGTTCTACACAATCATACCTGCCTTCTCGTCCAGCTACGGCAAAACCAACATTTTTGAACAGAATACATTTTCTGGTTCATATTGCTGGATTTCCTGGGACTTCACCAACTAAAGTTAAACTTAACTGAGAGATCGTACAATTCAGCGTACATATTATATTATATCTATGTTTGAACAATATTTGTAACTGAGAGCGCTGTGGTTCTTTATTGTTTAATTTGGGTTGACAATTGTTGCACATTAATAGCAATAATGCTCTCTAATTATTGAATTACGAAGCTTCTGCCATTCTTGTTTAGAAACATCTGCACGAGTTTTGTCACCCGATGGATCGCGGATATCCCAAATAGTATCTGCAATCCGATCCTCTTCGAGGGCTCCGCTAACGAGCGATCGCCCATGAGAACGATAATCGAAGTCCCAGAAAGCATCACCGACGCAATCTCCTTGTGTAGTAATCATTTCTCGATCGACTGTACTACGAATAGCATTCCATTCGCGGATGTAGGCAGAAGAATCGTCAGAACGCAATTTGCGACCGCCCAATTGAGGATTCACTTTATAAAAAAACCAATCCGTAAACCTATCCACAGCTTGAGTGCGTGATTCATAATCGCGCGCTGTAGCAGTGTCTAGATTGGAACCACCGAGTACAAGAGCTATAGCTAACGCACACACCCCTAAAAACTTCGATTTTGACTTAATTGAAAATGATTTAATTAGCACGATTAAACCCAATAAAAATTATCAATTTTCCCGATTTTGCTGGTGATAAATCTTTTGTTGCCATCCATCTCTAGAACAAGAACTTCCTCCTGTTTTAAGTGCTAGAGTAGATAAACACCAATAATTTTTACCATCAAACACAACACCTTTTTTGATATATTGTAACTCAGAGAGAGGTTGCCACGGTCGCTCGATATTAGACTCGTCATAATATCGATATTGTTTTCCCTTGACCTCTAAACCCTGATCCGTACCTCCCAACCAATAATGACCTTCTTGAATTATGTTTGATGACGATTTTTGTTGATTGCTATTTGTCTTTTTCTCAATCCACCAATTCCTCACAAAACGTTTTGTATTTTCAGCACCTCTTGTCGTAGCGACTATAACTAGCAGTTCTCCTTGTTGATTGATAAACTCAAAACGACAAGGCCCCTCTCCTGTACCAGAACAATCCTTAATCTCTTTATATCCCAAATCAAATAGCTCTTTAACAGAACGATCTCTGAGGTTGGGTTGACTTTGTAAGCTGGGCTGCCACCCTTGTTTAATCAGGATTTGACGCGCATCTTTGTATGGCATACCTTGTTGAAGAGGTATTTTTTTTGGGGCATTTACAGAATTTTCAAGGCTGACTTGAACTTTTTTATTTAAAGCCTCGATTGTTGAATTTTTTTCTGGATTATTCAGGTGATTTTTTTTACTTGTTGTATCGATGTTTGCACTATTTATGCTGGGAAGTTGTTGCTGTGGGGCAGCATCCGCCAAACTTGTATATCCAATGGCGATTAGTCCAAGCAAGGGTGCAATAATTCTGGTTGTAATAACAGTGCGATCGCATATCCAACTTTTCATACTCATCGGTTTAAAACTTTCTTTTTACAGAGTTGTGTAGAAATGACCTCTAGGAGTTATTTTCGGATAAATGCTGCGGTGTAAGGCGATCGAGTCTCACAGTCCACAATTGGAAATATACATTTCGCGTCGAATTGCTGACCATTCACTAATGCCGATCCGATCGCTTTTGGGAATTGGCTGTCCGGTTCGTTGAGGATGGCGGCTGTAAAAAATTGTATCTGCAAGTAAATCGTAGGTTTGTTCGTAGGTTTCGCCGTAAATTGTCGTGAATTCCCATCCTGTATCTCCTGGGGCTGGCCTAAAACAGACTTCTTGTACCGACTTAACTCGCGGATCGATCGCTTCGCGCAATCTCCGCCATTGATTGCTATATTCGCGATCGCCCGCTTGGAGTTTGCGATTGTTTAACTGAGGATTAACCCTGTAGAATAAGAAATCAGTCAATCGATCGACGGCTTGTTCTCGCGATTCGGCTTTGGCTAGATTGGGGCTGCTGAGGACAAGGGCGATCGCCAGAGCACCAACCATTGAAAATCTTGAGACAGACTTAATTGATAACGACTCGATTAGCATACTGATGTGGTGTTAATTTCTACCGCCAGCCCAACCACCTGAGCACGGGCACAACTAAATAATGACTTACGCCCAAACAAAGCCCGATCGCACTTCCCAACAAACCAAAAAACAGAATTGAACCCCAAACTTGCAGCCAGCCGAAGGTAACGTTAGACAGTGACAAAATCCCAAAGAAACTCCCCGGAAAAATGTTCCAAGCATTCAGCAACAGAAACATTCCCGTAGAGAAAACAGCCACTACCAAAGCGTGAACTAATTGATGACTCCGCAAACCCATTCCCACAGTCATAGAGGCGATCGCAAAAGCTCCCAAAATAACCCCCTCCACACCACTAGAAGCTGTTGCTTCCATCCAGCACAAACCCGCCAACAAATAGCCCTGAGCTCCCATCAATCCAGACAGCCAATACTGTTTTTGCTGGCGAAAACTCCCCGCATCCGTCAAACCGATCGCAGTTCCGAACCCCGCCAACC
This sequence comes from Microcoleus sp. T3_A4, assembly GCF_036700465.1. Classification (NCBI taxonomy): domain Bacteria; kingdom Bacillati; phylum Cyanobacteriota; class Cyanophyceae; order Oscillatoriales; family Microcoleaceae; genus Microcoleus; species Microcoleus sp. T3_A4. The sequence goes on from NZ_JAUBOY010000034.1 coordinate 75,039, forward strand.
CAAACAGCAGCACTTCGGGCCCGACAGCGAAAGTCATGTTAGGAATTAATTGCTGCAAACCTTCGTTCAGAAAACTGGCAATTTCCGGGCCAATAGGCGAAGCATAACCCAAAACCAAACCGCCGATCGCCCCCGCACTTCCACCAACCGCACCCAGCACCATTTCCCAGCCCGTATCCAGAGAAGCTACCACGATTTGGGCGATCGCGCCGAACAGCGCAACCGTCAAACTTGCCGTTTTTTGCGCCCCCGCCACCACTATTTGCCGGCAGAATTCTACAATAGCTTGACCCATTGGGGCGATCCTCTTCGAGGGCTTCGCTAACGCGATTTTGCCCTTACTCCTAGCATAAATCTCCTGCAAACGCGCCCGAACATCACCAGCCGTCGCCGGACGTTCCCGCACGTTCGATCGCACCATATCGTCTAACAAATTCGCCAAAGCCGGACTCACAGCTACAATGTGGCGCCACCGCAACTCCCCCGTCATCGGATCTTCAATTTCCGCCGGATACTTCCCCGTCAGCAAATGAATGCAAGTCCGCCCCAGGGCATAAAAATCCGTCGCCGGCACCACACCGCCTCCCACAATTTGTTCCGGCGGACTGTACCCGGGCGAAATCAACCGCGTCGAACTCGGAGAATCTTTTCCCGCGGATTCGACACCGCCCATCTGTTTAACTCCCCCAAAGTCGATCGTCACCAATTGCAGTCCGCCCAAACCCTTGCTTAGCAAAACTTGGGGCGATTCCGGGTCTCGCAGCATCAAATTTGAGGGTTTAATGTCGCGGTGAATAATTTGACACCTATGCAACTCCTCTAAAATTTCCACAGCTTGACTCAGCCAACTAAACACCCATTCCTGGGGACATCCTTGAGGGTGCTCGTCGAGAACCTCTTCTAAAGTTTTGCCGTGAATCTTTTCCATTACCAAACAAGGCAGCCGCTTCGCCGCAGGATTTCCATCCCCGCCTGCAAAATTTTGCGTTTGGACGTGAAAATAACCGTCAGGCTCGACTCTAGGGACGCCAGGGTGCCGCAAAAGTGCCAAAACCCAAGCTTCTTGCTCGAACAGTTTCAGGGCTTTCGCGGAAGTTTCGAGCAACACTTTCAGGACGCGCTCGGTTTCAGTTTCTGTGTCCCAAACTGTGAAAATTGCTGCAAAACCCCCGGAACCGAGGCTTTCTAGAGGCACGTAGCGATTTTTTAGCCGCAGCGGAGCCCCGCAACTATGACAAAAATTGTTGCCCCAAGTCTGAGGGTAGGGCCTTGGGCAATCTGGATTGATGCAGTGAACGGCTTTTGAAGGGGGGTGAGGCACAACCAGAGTAAAAATGGGGCTAAATATCCATAGTAGACTTACGCGCTGCTAACGCAGAAACCCGGTTTTCAGCGAGGTTAAATGGCTGTAACGACGGATTTGGTTTGAGAGCACAAGTCCTGTCCATATTATGTGCTATGCTGTCGATTTTTGAGTTGGCGGGCCCAGAGTCACGGGATTTGAGATTTTGGATTTTAGATTGCTACATACTGAATTGTAGTTGAGATCGATCGGGCGATCGATCTTAACTCCCAACCACAACTTTAGGTATTTCTAACTACTTCCCCCTGACCCATTACCCCTTAACAATTCTGATTTTTAAGTATTAAATTCTTTACATAAACCGTATTGATTCCCTGTTCGGCTCGCTGCACAATATATTTCGCTCGCTCGAAATTCCTCCCCACTCTGCGATCCCCAGCCTTTCCTCCTGCATCCTTCGCCCCGGGCTTTTCATAAGATATGTTACAAATATTTGCCTAATGTAAAGGAAAATAAATAATACTTATGATGATTAAAAGAATATTAAAATTTGAGAGTGACACTTTGTTGATATATTTTTAACAGCCTGCGATCGGGCAAAAAAATTAAGCGAATACTAGGAAGCGAGATATGGCTTACGCGCAAACCCAAACTCAATCAAAGGCTGGGTATAAAGCCGGAGTTCAAGACTATAAACTAACGTATTACACGCCGGACTACACGCCGAAAGATACAGATATTTTGGCTGCCTTCCGCGTCACACCGCAGCCGGGAGTTCCCCCAGAAGAAGCAGGCGCTGCTGTGGCTGCTGAATCTTCTACAGGTACATGGACGACTGTTTGGACTGACCTCCTGACCGACCTCGACCGCTACAAAGGTCGCTGCTACGACATCGAACCAGTTCCCGGTGAAGACAACCAATACATCTGCTTCATTGCCTATCCTTTGGATTTGTTTGAAGAAGGTTCCGTCACCAACTTGCTGACCTCTTTGGTCGGTAACGTGTTCGGTTTCAAAGCTCTGCGCGCTCTGCGGTTGGAAGACTTGCGGATTCCCATTGCTTACCTGAAAACCTTCCAAGGCCCTCCTCACGGTATTACCGTTGAGCGGGACAAATTGAACAAGTACGGCCGTCCTTTGCTGGGTTGTACAATTAAGCCCAAATTGGGTCTGTCTGCTAAGAACTACGGCCGTGCCGTTTACGAAGTTCTGCGCGGCGGTTTGGACTTCACCAAAGACGACGAAAACATCAACTCGCAACCGTTCATGCGTTGGCGCGATCGTTTCTTGTTCGTTCAAGAAGCTATTGAAAAAGCCCAAGCAGAAACCGGCGAAGTCAAGGGTCACTACCTCAACGTAACTGCCCCTACCTGCGAAGAAATGATGGAGCGGGCTGAGTTCGCTAAGGAAATCAAAACCCCCATCATCATGCACGACTACCTGACCGGTGGTTTCACTGCAAACACCACCTTGGCTAAATGGTGCCGCCGCAATGGTATTTTGCTGCACATTCACCGCGCCATGCACGCAGTTATCGACCGTCAGAAAAACCACGGTATCCACTTCCGCGTGCTTGCCAAGTGCTTGCGGATGTCCGGCGGCGACCACCTGCACTCCGGTACAGTTGTGGGTAAACTCGAAGGCGAAAAAGGCATCACGATGGGCTTCGTAGACTTGATGCGCGAAGACCACATCGAAGAAGACCGCAGCCGCGGTATTTACTTCACCCAAGATTGGGCCTCCATGCCCGGTGTCATGCCGGTTGCTTCTGGTGGTATCCACATCTGGCACATGCCGGCTTTGGTGGAAATCTTCGGCGACGACTCCTGCTTACAGTTCGGCGGCGGCACCTTGGGCCACCCTTGGGGTAACGCACCTGGTGCAACTGCTAACCGCGTTGCTTTGGAAGCTTGCGTCCAAGCTCGTAACGAAGGCCGCAACTTGATGCGCGAAGGCGGCGACGTGATCCGCGAAGCTTGCAAATGGTCTCCTGAACTCGCTGTTGCTTGCGAACTCTGGAAAGAAATCAAGTTTGAATTCGAGGCAATGGATACCCTTTAAGGATTTTTGGTTTGAGATTTTAGGTTTTAGGTCGCAAACTTGCTGGGAAGTCTTTATCTTTGAAGAAGATTTACAAGTAAGTTTGCATCCAAAATCTAAAATCCAAAATCTAAAATTTGAGGGAGCTGGGGTCAAAAATGGATCTCAAACAAGTTGCGAAAGACACCGCTAAGGTGCTGGCAAGTTACCTAACCTATCAATCCGTGCGGATGGTGGTCGCTCAGTTGAGCGAAACCAATCCTCCTCTGGCAATCTGGTTGAATGATTTTTCCACTAAGGGCAAAATCCAAGATGGAGAAGCTTACATTCAAGAGTTGCTTTTGGAAAATCAAGATTTAGGATTTCGGATCATGACTGTGCGAGAGTATCTGGCTCACGATGTGACAGAATATTTGCCAGAAATGGTTTGTACTGGCATTCAACAGGCGAATATGGAACACAGACGCCAGCATTTAGAGCGAACTACGCAACTTAATTGGTCTGTTTCTAGCAGTAATCCTGAAACATCAATAGATTCTGAACCGAATCTGGATAATTTGTCGAGTTAATCGATCGACAAGTGCGATCGAACACACACCTTAGAGATACAAAAAATGAAGACTTTACCTAAAGAGCGTCGTTACGAAACTCTGTCCTATTTGCCCCCGCTGACAGACGCGCAAATTGCCAAGCAACTCCAGTACATCCTGGATCAAGGCTACATTCCCGGCGTAGAATTCAACGAAACCTCTGCCGCTGAAATGCGCTACTGGACTCTGTGGAAGTTGCCTTTGTTTGGTGCTCGCAGCGTCCAAGAAATCATGGCAGAAGTTCAAGCTTGCCGTCAAGAAAATCCTAGCTGCTACATCCGCGTCATGGGTTTTGACAACGTGAAGCAATGCCAAGTGCTGAGCTTCATCGTCCACAAGCCTAACACCAGAGGCTACTAAAAAGTATTGGCTGGCTAATCTAACTTTTAGGTTAACAGTCATTGCCGACTTGAGGCGGGGAATTTTCCCTGCCTCTTTTTTTATAGTTTGCAAATAGCTTTTAACACTTGCAGCAACAAAATTGAAGAGTCGGGTTCCATCAGGTTTAGCAAAGGCATTAGCTGATAGGTTGGGTTATTGCCCCCCTGAATATTGACGAACTGATAGTGCATTCCGTTTGTTGTCAAACCCCAGATTGTGTCTTGATATTTTAAACTTTGATAAGCATAGGTTAGCAATTGGGATAAACCCATCAATGCGTTGATTCCAGAATTTTTACTTTCAATCACCAAAACCCAAAAATATGTATCGCTTCTTATGGGTTTTATCCTGTTGACAGCTAAGATATCAAACCGTCCTTTAACGATTGTATCTTCATCTTCAATGCTAATTTCGGCGATGTCTTGTTCTAAACTAATTTTAATCGGGCGGCGGTAGAAGCCAGCCAATCGCATTAGGGGAAAGGTAGTCAGAGCTTTTACCAATCCTTCAGAAACTCGATCCGTTGAAATGTAGTCATCGAAGTCATCCCTAATTTGTATAAGTTCCTGCTGTTCGTGTTCTGTGATATCTTCAAGGGATAACAGAGAGGTAAATGAGTTAGTGTAGTGCTTTTCAAAGCCGAACAGACGGTGTACTTCTGCTAATGTTAGGTTTTTGGCATTAATAGTTGTCGTCATATTTTAATAGTTATTTAATTTTTAGTTATAATTATAACATAGACATTGCGGTAGTCCACTTACACCATTCTTAGGAACAGGCTTTTCGGCCCGTTCCACAACATATCAAGTTGTAGGGTGCATCGCCATCGAAGATATTTAAATCCGAGCGAAAATCTCATAGCGACGCACCATACCTTATTGAAGACGATCACAATCTATCCTTTCCATCACAATTCCATCAACTATTTCATAACCCCAATTAAAATGTCGATTTGCCAACTGCTCGGCCAGGTCATATTCGCCTAAATTGCAGAGTTCAACTAATTTTTGATATCCTTCATCTCTTTCTCGCTGCAACCTTTCCCCCCGCAGTTTTTCTCTCTCTTGCTCAGAAGGAGTTGGTCGCTCTTCTCCCAGCGGGTTGATATCGCTAATTCGTTTCATATTTGCTTACTAAAAAGGGATGGATTCGACTATTTCACCGTCTACTATTTCGTACCCCCAGTCGGGGTTTGCAGCGATTTGTTTTTCAACTATACTTCTGCCCAGAGGAGTTTGGTAAGCTTTTTGCAAAGAGGAAATACTGGGGATTTCGGCGGCGGTTGGTGGCTCTTTTTGTTCGAGTTTTGGCGGTTCAGGAATTATTTCAGATGTGGATTGATTTAAGGCAAATTGAGGCGCGATCGCCCCTAATTTCCGCATGACGCTATCCTTGGTAATTGGCGGTTTTTCGTTGAAGGAAGAGGGCAGATATGGTGTGTCAACGCCCTGCTGTTTTGCTTTGAGTGCATCATCGGCAAGGCGATCGCACTTTCGCAAAAATCCCTCCCACAAATCTTTGCCCAAAACCGGGTTTCTCAAATCAGCACGGGCTTTAGAGACTGCTGCTTCCAGCGGTTCGCCTTTGTGCACGTAATACTGAATTCGCTCTTCTTCAAAAGCAGGATAAGGCACTTCCGGTTCGATTTCCCAATCTCGCTTAACTTTCTGACTTTCTCCTAAAGGGATTCCGGCGATAAATTCCTCCCAAAAAGTCGAGGTTAAGCCTTTTGTCATGCTGTCAATAATTTTAAATGCCCATCCAGAAGGATTGCCAAATCCTAAATTACGCTCTTGAGCATATGCTTCTAAAGCTCGCTGAAACTTGTGCAGTTGTTCTTGGGAATTCCAAGGGCCACTAAATCGGTAATTCGGGGTGACAGCCACAGCTATTTGTTGGCGGGGTTGCCCGAAATATTTGTCGGTTTTAACTACATGATTTGGGGGTGATGTTTCGCGGAAGATTTCTACAGGGTGATTGTGACTTTCGCGGCTTATCTCTGTTATAATATCTGGCGGATTCGGTGTCCAAAAGTTATTGAGTTTTTCCTCGAAAGCGTCAATGTCCGCCCAGAGTTCTAGGGTGTCCGTGTTGGGATTTGTTAATTTTTCTTTCAGGAGCGATCGCACTTTGAGCAGGCGTCTCGCGAGTTCTTGTTCTTCGCGATTTAAACCAGTAGCTTTTTCAATTTCGCTGCTGTTGGTTTTCACCCATTCGGCAGAGTTGGACTGTTGTGATTGCCATTGCAATAATTGGCAAAGAAAAATACTCGCCGCGACTCCGCCGGTAATTGGGGCGAGTTTGGGATAGTAGATGGCGGGGTTTCCGAGATTTCCTAAAAATATTCCTATTTTCATTTTGTATATTCTTAATTCCCTTGAATCTTAGGGTTATTATTGGCGCAGCTTAGTTTGCATTCTAGGGGGCGCATCGGGCCAGCTTACCTCGACTAAACTAGCATGGAGAAACTTAAGATTTTCTTTAAGCTTCTGTCTATTCCTGACTGAATGGAGTTTCTAGAGTAAAAACGGGGATCGCTTATTCTATCGCCTGATTGACAGGAGTGAGTTAAACGTAATAATAAATTATTTACTGTAAAGCTCCTGCCAAAATGAATCCAGAACGTCAAGAGGCTTATTTGAACTTAATCGAGCGAGTGCTTACCTGTCCCAACGGCCAAGAACCAGAGGTCTTAAGTTCCTGTTCCGATTTAATTGATGCGGGATTTGTGCAAATGCTAATCCAGATATCGGCTTCAATGGCGCGCGAAGGTGACGAAGATACTGCTAATTTTTTAGTGCAACTTGCTCGTTTGCTGGGGAAATCTTTGGGTTTGTCGCCGGATTTGAGGCCGGCTGGCTACAGTAGTGCAAAGGGGTAGAGAAGAGTTGCGATCGCCTCGTTGTATCATGTTTTGAGAAATGAGGGCGATTCCCTACCCTTCGGGATAGCTTTGCTTCACCTAATTTTTAAATGCAGCTATGGCTTTACAGTTTATATTCGAGAGGCTCGCAAAACTCATTCACCCCAGTTTTAAATACATAAATAATCACCGAAGTCACCAAAATATCAGGGCAAATTTTTGCGGCAACTAAATCTCTAAATGCTGCATTCAATTGTCCGTTTGTCAACTCTTCCTTAACCTCTGATTTGCAGATAGCAACGCGGCATCTTTTGGCCAATCCGTCTAACCAATTTTCTGATATATTCGGTTCTTGTCCCGCTTGAATTGCTAGAGATATCGCTGCATCTTCGATGTTGCCTTCGCAATCTTCGATTGCGTCTAGGGCTTTTAGGGCTTCGGGATATTCCGCTAATTGCGAGCGAAATTGGGCAATTTGTTGTGAGGTAATAATCACCATATTATTTTCCTGTGTTCTCTGTTGGCGGGATAAGTTTAGCAATTAAAGTTGCTATTATAGCATTTTTTGATGGAGGTGGGAATTGGGCGATCGAACTTAATTACATTTTCAAATAATATTTTGCACTTCGCAAGAGTCGGGCTGGGGCTTAATCCCTCGTATTAAAGCTTAAGTCCGGGCTATGAGGAGTGATGTTAAAATTGACCAAATGCGGCGCTAAAATAGGTTGACAGGACTCATATTTATAGAGAGTTAGGAAAAATGACAATCGTTACTTTAAACTTAGATACTGTCGAACTAACCGATGAACAGTTTTACCGTTTATGCCAGATGAATAGAGATTGGCAATTTGAACGGACACCTAAAGGAGAAATCATTATTATGTCACCCGCAGGCGGAGTTAGCGGCAATCGAAAAGCCTATTTAATTACAGATTTGGGCTTGTGGAACCGTAAAACGCAGCTAGGGAGAGTGTTTAGTTCTTCTACACTTTTTCGCTTGCCTAATAATGGCTATCGAGCTCCAGACGTGGCTTGGGTTAGCTTAGAAAGATGGTCTGCTTTAACAGCAGAAGAACAAGAGAAATTTCCGCCAATCTGTCCTGATTTTGCCATTGAATTGCGATCGCCCCCAGATCCGCTGCGGCCGCTTCAGGAGAAAATGCAGGAGTATCTAAACAGTGGTTTACGCTTGGGTTGGTTAATTAATCCTCTAGACGAAAAAGTGGAGATTTATCGCCCTTCTCGCGAAGTAGAGGTTGTACAATTTCCTGTAAGTTTATCGGGAGAAGATGTCTTGCCCGGATTTGTGCTTAATTTGCCCATGATTTGATATTGCATCAAACTTTTTCTGTTTCCAACTGTATTTTCTTCGGACAAATATCATCATCGTACCAACCCGTCAAAGCCACCGCCAAAGCATCCGCCGCATCGTCCGGTTTCGGAATATAAGTTAACTCTAACTCCCGCGCCACGGCCTCTTGCACTTCAGATTTATCCGCATTACCGCGGCCGGTCAAAGCTTGCTTAATTTGAGCCGGCGTAAACTCGAACAGCGGCACTCCACACTGCGCCAATACTAGCGTCAAAACGCCACGCGCTTGGGCTACAAGTATGGTATTTCCCATCTTGTAAAAGAACAGTTTTTCGGCAATTGCTATATCAGGTTTAATCTGTTCAATTACCTCGTGCAAATCGTCGTAAATTGTTTTCAAGCGCTGTCCCATTTCCTGTTTTGGCGTTGTTTGTATGACGCCGCAATCAATCATGGAAACGCTATTTTTATCTTGTTTGCCCGGTACAATTTGACAGCAAATTGCCCCGTAGCCGAGATTTGCTAAGCCGGGATCTAATCCTAAAATTCGTTTTTCCATTGCCAGAATTAGTAATTGGAACTGGGAAGGAGGCATTAAAAATTTGGGAAATGTTTCCTCACTACCAATTACCAATTACCAATTATTAATTACCCCTCAGTTGTTTCTAGGCCGAATACCCGATCGAACACTTTAGTTACTTTATACCCCGAATCTATTGATTCTAGCGGGTCTTTCCGCAACCGGTGCCGCAAACACAGAGTCATCACCCGGCGAATATCGTCCACAGTCACCTCCGTGCGACATTCCAAAGCCGTGAAAGCTTTCGCAGCCCGATTCGTCACCAAATCGCCCCGCAGCCCGTCTACGTCCAATTCCGCGCAAACTTGGGAGATTTTTACCCGCAACTCTCGATCGATAGTTACCGATTTCAACCTTTCCTGGGCTTCCACCAACTTCTGCTGCATATCATCTTGTTCGTGCTGATATTTCGCGAGAAACTCCGCCGGATTTTGGTCAAAACTCGATCGCTGTTCAACAATTTCCACTCTTAAATTCGGGTCTTTTACAGTCCGAATTTCTGCGTGCATCCCGAATCTGTCGAGCAACTGCGGCCGCAATTCTCCTTCTTCTGGATTCCCGGAACCGATTAAAATAAACTTAGCGGGGTGGCGAATCGAAATTCCTTCTCTTTCAACAGTATTCCAACCGCTGGCTGCAGAATCGAGCAAAACATCGACTAAATGATCGTCGAGCAAATTGACTTCATCAACGTACAGAATGCCACGGTTAGCTTTAGCTAAAAGACCGGGTTCAAAAGCTTTAACACCTTCCGACAAAGCTTTTTCGATGTCGATCGTACCGCAAACTCGGTCTTCGGTAGCGCCCAAAGGCAAGTCTACCATTTGGACTTTTTTGCGGGCGATTTTAATCTCCGTTTGAGACATAGTGCGATCGCGCACCTCATCACTCATCAAATCTGGATCAGTGGGATGACTGTTAAAAGGATCGTCAGCCACCACCTCAATTTCCGGCAGCAAATCAGTGAGGGCGCGGATTGTGGTAGATTTGCCAGTACCTCGATCGCCCATAATCATCACCCCGCCAATTTTGGGATCGATGACATTCAACAGCAGCGCCAGTTTCATCTCCTCCTGGCCAACAATTGCAGTGAAGGGAAAAACAGCGCGGCGGGCTGCGGTAGCGGTAACGGTTGGTAGAGCGCCCGCATTTAGGGTATTGCTGACTTCGGCAGTAGGACTCACAGGATAACTCAAAATATAATAATTGCTTGTTTATTGTAGGGGATAAGGGATTGTCTGGAGCGATTCCCTACCGCAACGGGCCCGCACGCGCGTTCGGGATAGCTTCGCACGCGCGTAGTTTTAGGATGCCCACAGAGCACTGATCCCCTTCAACAGGATAACGAGTACGAGTGTTTATTTAAAAAAAGTTTTAATCAACTTGGCACATCCGGCACTGTGCAGCAATTTTTATGGACGATCGCACGGCCCAGAACGATCGGCGCGATGGGACAATATTGATGAGATCCCGTCAAATTATCCCAAACATGAATAATTGGCCGAAATTCCTCCCCGATCCTACATCGTGCGCCAGAGGGTTTGCCTTAAGCATTAGCTTTTGGCTGATTGTTTCTTTACTGTGGCCCAATGCTTACTACTATTCCTACGGATTTAGAAGGACGTACTGGTACACCATCAGGAACTCTGACTGGGAATCTCCGATCGTACTTGCTTGGTTGTGCCAAATCTGGTTATTTGCTTTCTATCACTGGGGGTTAACCAAGTTTGCAGAGTGGGTGGAAATTCGCCGACACAATCAGCAACCGCCGACTGTATCGGCTTGGAAGCACTGGCGGGAAGGCGTTATAGCATTTCTCACACTGCCAGCAGCAATCGTGATGGGAATTCCGCCGACAGCCCTTTTTATGCTGCCGATCAGAAGCTCTTCGGGCGCGCTGATTGCTTTAATTCTAGGAACTGCGATCGCATCTGCTTACCTGTATCACTTCCGCTTTGCAAAGCTGCTTAAAATTATTCTTAAATTCTTATGGATTTTCTATGCAGACCTTCTAAAGATACTTGAACTTTTGTTAGTTCCAGTATTAACTGGTACTCCGTTTTTTCTGCTAACTGTTGCGACGGCCGAAATAGTGCCAATACAGCTACTGCCACTGACAACCTTTCTGTTAGTTATTTGCGTACTGCTAAGCGGGATAGTGGGATATGCAGCTTTGCAGTATTGGTCAGCGCATCTAGTTAATTGGGGCGCGACGTGGTGGCCCGCCGACTCTCCTGGTTACGGCGGGATTCAAGCTCGCAAAGCGTGGAAACACAACAGGACAGCCACCAGCCAATCTTTTGTTCGGCACACAACCAGTTGGCACTTAGCCGCTAACGACACGACCAACCTAATTTACCTAAACCTCATAGCGATCGTACTCGGTGCGATCGGTTTTCTGCTGTTTGGAGAGTCGAAAGAATGGTCAGAAACACAAGAAGAGATTTTAGGATCTGCTGTGGCGCTAGTGTGGGTGGCGGTGTGGCATTTCTGGGGGTGGCCCGGCGAAGTAGAAATTGCTAGAGGTAAGCCGGAGGCTAAGAAAAAGCGATCGCCCAATTCTAACTCACCGCCTCCGAATCCGGTAGAACAAGAGCTAAATCAGCTCAAAGCGACAACTGGAATGAATCGGATGAAACCTGTGAGACCATCGACCCAGCCAACTCCTGAAGTTGCCCAATGGTATGTGTTTCGCAGCGGAGAAGCTAAGGGGTCCTATACAAAATTGCAATTATGGGAAATTCAGGAAATCACAGCCCGAACCAAAGTGCGGCGCGGACAAACCGAGTGGCAGCGCGCCGGTGAAATTCCAGAACTAGCGGCGTACCTCACTCAAAAATAAGACAGTTAAATAATTCACTCTCCAAATTATTCTCGTCGGAGTTGAACGCTTCTCCACAGCTTTAAATATTCAGGTCGAACAGATTCATCAATCTCGTAAGCTAAACTTTCAGGTAAATCGAGTTCGATAATTGACTGCATTGCCCGTATTTTCCCTAAAAAAAACCTCAAGTTTGTGATGGCTTTGCGATGCCAGGAATGAGACTTGAAGTCGTGACACGTGGATTTTCAGTCCACTGCTCCCGATCGATTGCTTGCATAGTAACTGCGAAGTCACAATAGGAATCCGGCAAACAATTGAAGCCACGCCGCTACTCTGTCAAAAGTAACTGCAAGATAGGGAATGGCAAGGAGATTAAATTGATAGACCACTAATTTGGGATTACGGTCTAGCTTTTTTTGGTATTCATCTATTATGTTAAAGTCTTTTTTATTACTTTATTGTAGAAAATACTACTGTTGTCATGGATTTTTTCGATGCTTCGATCACCTTTGTCTGTCAAGTGTTTGGTAGAAAAAGACGATAGGATTCGCTGTCTATCAGAATTCTGAAACCCAGCCACATTAGCACAAAAGGGAAAATCTTGCTCGCATAACGGCTGAGAACCAAAGCAATACCAGGTAGATGCGTCAGAGTATAGGACATAAACAGCCAGCAGCAAACAATAAAATAGCAAATCGGTACGATCACAGCCAGATTTTGAATACTGCTACTAGCAAATAGAGGAATATAGATACCAAGATTGTTACCACCGTTAGAAATCGTGACTGCAGAAACGCGATAAGTTTGCGGATCGCGAATTATTTCCCAGAGCGATCGCTGCCGAGAATCAAATCCGCGAAATTTAGAGTTTCTTTGGCTCTTCTGGGTTTGCGGTGGAAACTGTATAATTAAGGAACTTTATGCTAGAGGCTAAGCTCATGGATTTCCATCT
>NZ_JAUBOY010000096.1:0-8601 GCF_036700465.1 Microcoleus sp. T3_A4
TTTCATTAGGTTTGATTACACAATGATATTTCATTATTATTGATTGTACCTCATAACAGCGGGAACCGCTGTATCATGGTGTGGATATTTCCTACAGTTGCATTTTTTTTTGGAAACTGGCAGAACTTTGAAGTTAAAAAGTTTCTAATTCCCAAATCAACAATCGTGAACGCTCATCTGGTTTCATACTTCAGCATCCAGATGACCGTTCACTTTTCCATTGAAGCCGTAGACTTGACGACTACCTACAAACGGCACTAATTGCACTTCCCTTTCATCTCCGGGTTCAAATCTAACTGCTGTTCCCGCCGGAATATCCAATCGCATTCCTTTTGCTTGTTCTCGATTAAATTCTAAGGCTTCATTAGCTTCGTAAAAGTGATAGTGCGAGCCAACTTGTATGGGTCGATCGCCTTTATTTCCTACCAGCAACCGCACTGTTTCACGCCCTGCATTGAGTTCTATTTCGCCGGCTGAAATAATCATTTCTCCTGGAATCATCTTTTCCTCCTATGAGTCTCTGTGGTTGATTTTTTTAACGGATCGGATCGTGTACTGTAACGAGTTTAGTTCCATCGGGAAAAGTCGCTTCAACCTGGACTTCATGCACCATTTCCGGTATCCCTTCCATCACATCTTCCCGCGTCAGGAGAGTGGTTCCATAACTCATTAAATCGGCGACGGTGAGGCCGTCTCTGGCTCCTTCTAGAATGGCGGCGGAAATGTAGGCTAGTGCTTCTGGATAGTTTAATTTTAAACCTCGTTGTTTCCGCCGCTCTGCTACCAGGGCTGCGGTGAAAATCAGCAGTTTGTCTTTTTCTTGGGGGGTGAGTTGCATTTTTATTCTTGTAAGTGCGATCGCATTATTTGATTATGATATCTTTTACGGTTTTTTGTGAATGATTTAACCGCAAAGGGCGCAGAGGGCGCAGAGTCAGAGAAGAGAGAGATGAATAATCTAGTTAGGAGGGCAACTATACATTGAAACTCAAATATCATCCTATTTTATCCAAACTCTGGGCAAACAGCAAGGGCGTTGTGAATAAGACAAGCGCAGCAAGTGCCAAATGCTGACAAACCAGTCTCTCGCTGCGGTGGTGGATGTACCGCGATATCGGCACAGCAAACCGTTAGGAATACGAGTCACGCCGAGGGTGGAATTACCAGGATAAATTGTTGCCTCCGATGGCAAATCTCGCACTTTTTCCACGAACTCTGTGGTGACGGGTTCGCCTACCCAAGCGAGGGTGGCGACTACGGGTTTTCCTGCGAGGCCGTGAGGGCTTTCGAGCATTTTTTCTCCACCTTTGAGCAATTGTCTGTCAATCCATAAAGGGCTGTTTTGTTGCCAGACTTCGGTGTGCGAGATCCATTCTCCCGACAAGAACTTTTCGCCCCTAGCACTGCGTCCAAATCTGGTAATTTCCCACAGTAAAATCCTGGCTGTTGGTGCTAATTCTACTCGCAAATTTTGCCGATATATTGCGCCGTCAAAAACGATAGTTTCCTGTGGCAGCCATTCTAAATTAGCACCGGCTTCTAGTTTGATGTCAATATTTTGTTGTGATTCTAGTCCGCTGCTGCGATAGATTTTACTAGCAGCGGCGCTGGTAATCAAGGCTTTGGCGTTGGGTTGGAGGTGAAAATGGCTGGAAAGTCGATCGCCCCCGACAACTCCCCCAGCCGTGTGCAAGATGACGCTGTGGCAAATCTCTTTCCCTTCAGGATAAAACGGGCGCTGCACCTTAAGGGGCGCTTGCATTTGATTGTGAATGATTTGAGTTGCACCGCTGCGGTTGGCATAGGCTAAATCCAGACTGCCGTGCCATCCAGTTTGAATGTTATTGGTAGGTGTTTCAGTCGATTTTTGAATCACAGATTTTTACGATTAAATGTTAAATTGGAAACTTTTTTCATTTCTTTCGAGATGTATATTTATCATTTTTTTGCTAATATCACATAGTCATCAAGCCCATAATGCGGCTCGTAAGGTAATTTAAGGTGCTGGCGGAAAAGTGGACTGATGAATTTCTGTACAGGTAGATTTTCTATAGCAAACTTTCCAAAGTTAGGATGGGATGTCCTGCTACCGATTGAATTTAAATATTTATACCAAACTAAGTTTAAGCCCAGTTCATTAACGAATTGTCGTACTACATTTAGCTCTTGTTGGCAATCATCAACTCGACGAACATTGTATGGTATCAGCAACTTCTTATCTTGAATAATTAGCAAAGCGTAACCCGAATCATTCAGGCTGTTTGTAAATATATCCTTGTAAATCTGAAGGGATTTTTCTCTTCTCTCCTCATCGTTAAAAAAACAGTGAGAAATCACTATAAAATCAAAGAATTTTTTAGGCAGTCTTTTAGATTGATTTTCCCCATCAAAGATACTAGAAGTGTCAAACCGAAAGTAAGCATTCATCGCCTGGGGTTCCATGTATTGCCGCCAAAACTGGAGTCCGCGATATTGAAAAGCTTTTTGCTGTTCCAGAGAGTAGTAGGATATGTGCATTGGCGGCATTGAAAAAAAGTCGCTACTGCTTTGCAGCAACAAACCGAGTCCGTAAGCAACAGTACCCGGCCCAGCAGCAATATCGAGGATATTAACTTTAGTCGGTAATAAGCCAGCCTTGTAAATCAGGAACCAAGCTAGATATGTACAGTAGACGTTATCTAGGAAATACCTAATTAAATAGACGTGAGGACTTAGCTCAAAATTGTATTTAGGATCTTGTCCTTCTTTCAGTTTCTGTATATCGTCAATAGCTTGTTCAAGTAAATAATCAATATTGTTTTTTTCCCGGTTCAACTTATTAAACTCATTCTTAATAAAGCCAGCCAAATGTTGTTCAAAATTACTAAATGTTTTGTCGTCAATGCCAGTGCATTGAATCATACTCTCATCGCAGTCTATCAATTTGAAAGATTTTGAAATATGTTCAATGAACTTTGGGTCTGGAAACAAGGTTAATTGATCAATCCGCGCCAGCGAATCGTCAAGTTGCCCGAAGCTTAGTTGCATTTCTAATTCTTCTAAATGCCGCTCGGCTTCTTTGATGCGGTCATTTTTTTTATGCAATAACTTCTCAAGCTGTAGGCGCTCTTTAAATAGCTTCTGCTGCCATGAGAGTTTTGCTCCGGAATTTTCTATTTGTTTTAACAGTTGTTGGGCAAGTCGATTATTTTGACTCTTAACGGCTTCGTTAAACTGATGGGAACGCCACCAGTTAGCTAGCGAGTTATTCATAGCCAAATCCCTCTTTACCTTCCATAATTTCAACATCTGGGAGCATCGCAATTAATTTATTTTTAAACTTGCGATAACTCTGTTGTTCGCTATTGTACCACCAAGCGTACTTGTGTTTAAGAGCTAATGCTTCCTCTCGAGTTGACGCAATTAGCGATCGCCCGTTGCTGGCATGAAAATCCTGAATCACCACTCGATCTACAACTGCCAGCTTGCTAATAAAATCCGCTTCATCTTCCGGTAAGGTAGGGAGTAGTGGCGTCACAGTTATAGAAAATCTGACTTCGCAATTTTCTTGGTAAGGAAAGCTGTATTTCAGTTTTGCCATAGCTTTGAGTCTCGCAGGAATACTCGGCGACTTTGGTTCAAAATCTTTCCTTACTTTTTCGCTACCAGTGGGAATGCTCATGTTAATTCGCAACCGCTGAAATTTCTGTAAAATATCGATATCTCTAGTTATCATAGGACTGCGAGTTTGGATAACCAGCGTCGGTTGATAGGAAAGCATTACTTGTAACAAGTACCTAGTTAATAGTTTTTTAGTTTCAAGCGGCTGATACGGATCGGTGACACTACTCATGTAAATGCTAGGTGGTCGATCCGGGTTTTTCTTGTACCAACTATGCAACTCTTTCTTTAAAATATCGGTGGCATTTTCTTTGATGATGACCCAATTCCCCCAATCCTGACGCATCTGTGAATTAGGGCTAAAAGCAGCAGCATAACAATAGCTGCATCCGTACTGACAGCCGCGATAAGGATTTAGCGTGAAATCGTAAGCACTGATAAATCCAGTAGCTTTGTTAAGCACTGACTGTGCATTTTGTGCATACACTTTAGAACTTCCGAAGTTTTCTTTGAGTGCGACAGTGTGTTTCTTGCCGATGGAATATCCTTCATACTGAGACTTTACCATGATTGAACCTGCTACAGTATTAAAATGGAAAATGTTTAGAAATGAGAAAGGCAAGGGCGCTTCTATCTTACTACTTCACTGTACCCCACTCAACAAATGTTAGCAAAACAGTGGGTAATTAGTCAACTTTACAATAAGTTTTTTGAAGAACCAACAAGTCAGCTCTTTAAACTCCACGCTAAGCTCGATCGCTAATGTAATGCAAGCTTACGGATTTACTGACAGCGACGATATTTTAGCAAATGTGCTGGAATTAAACCTAGAACTGGCAGAAAAAGAAAAACGGGGAGAACCGGTAGTTGGGCCTTGTGTCCCAACTGACTAAAAATACTAATCGCTGTAATCATAAGTTTTGTAAATTGGCGTCTAATCACATAGATGGTTGATAGAGATCACAAGCACTTTAGTCTAAAAACAGAGATACTAGGGGAAGAGTTAAGTTTTGAGTTAAAAATTTTCAAATTCAAAATTAAACACTCAAAACTGTTTTTCGCCTTCAGCATAAGTGCATTTTGCTTTTCTTCGCTCCCTTAGTCCTGATTTGTTTGGGAGGAACTGCCAATGTTATTATTTACCCACACTCAGTCCCTAGATAGCAAAGTAGAGCAAGAAACCTCTGCTAAAAAAAAGTTTTTACAGCATTCATCTATTAATTTAACTGGGCTGAAGGGAGGATTTAACCATTTGCGGATAGGTCAAAAAATTAGCTATGGCTATGCTTTAGCTATCGGCATAGCGATTTTGGGAACTGGTGCGGGACTGACATTGGGAGATTACTTTCGCAAGCAAGCTTTAGTTCAGGTGAATGTTGCTGGGCAGCAGCAGCAACTGCTGCAAAATTTGCAAAATACCGTATTTGAAGCCCGATCGCACGCGGCGAGATTGCCAGTCGTTTTGGGAAACGCCGTATGGCTGCAATACGAACACGATCGGTTTTTCGGGCAAATCAATCAGGCGAAAATCCTGATTTCAGAAATTGAATTTTTCGCACGAGAAAATCCCGATAGACTAGCAACAGAAGAGGCCACATTGCAGGCTCTATTGAAGAAATCGGCCCTCGTCATTGATTACTACGGTAAGCTAATTAAATTGCAGTTAAAAGAAGCGGAAGTTTGGAATTTGCAGCCCAACAGCATCGAGTCCGCACAGCTACAAATGTTGAGGACTAGCAGCGGCCAAGAGGCGATCGTACTAGATAACCTTGCTCAATGTTTAACCCAGCTAATTTCTACAGTAGAAACTCACCAACAGCAAGGAACCCAAGCATTAGAACAAGCTGAAAATTTGCGAAACCGAATTATTCTCGGAAGTATGCTAATTTCAGCACTCATCGCTGTCGCACTGGCGGACAAAACCAGCCGCGCGATCGCCCAACCCCTCGAAACCGTCACTAATGTGGCTCAGCAAGTCACTCGCGAATCGAACTTCAACCTGCAAGTACCAGTCACAACAGACGACGAAATCGGAGTTTTAGCGGTCTCTTTCAATCAATTGATTCAGCGAGTTAGCGAGTATACACAAGAACTCAAACAAACTCAATCCCAATTAATTCAGACCGAAAAAATGTCATCTCTCGGTCAAATGGTGGCAGGGATAGCCCACGAAATCAACAATCCCGTCAACTTCATCGGCGGCAACATTGACTATGCCAACCAATACATCGAAGATTTGGCAGGTTTGGTAACTCTCTATCAAGAATATTATCCCAACCCACCAGATGCCATTCTAGAGCGCATCGAAGACATTGAACTCGAATTTCTCAGAGAAGATTTACCAAAAACCCTCTCTTCGATGAAAATGGGAGCCGATCGCATTCGCGAAATTGTCGTATCCATGCGTAATTTTTCGCGATCGGACGACGGAAAAATGAAATCAACCGACATTCACGAAGGAATTGATAGCACCCTCGTAATTCTCAATCATCGGCTCAAACAAGGTATTCAAGTTATTAAACAATACGGCAAGTTGCCTGCGGTTGAGTGCTATCCCGCGCAACTGAATCAAGTATTTATGAATATTATTAGCAATGCAATAGATGCGCTGGAAGAGGTAAAAAAGGCAGACAAAGCCTATTCGCCAACCATTTGGATTAGCACGGAAATTACAGCCGACAATACTGTCACCGTCAAGATTCGGGATAACGGGCCGGGAATTGCAGCAGCCTGTGTCCAACAGATATTTGACCCATTTTTTACTACAAAGTCGATCGGTAAAGGTACTGGATTAGGATTGGCTATTTCCTATCAAATCGTTGCCAAGCATCAAGGCAAAATTGAGGTAAATTCTCAAATAGGACAGGGTACGGAATTTGTGATTACTTTGCCAGTTGCTGCGTAATATCACGCGGAGCGACTTCGTTTTTGTGTATCTGGAGTCAAGATTGTGAAGTCTCGATTAGGCCGGTTTACTGGATATATAACTTATATTCTTATATTACAGATATTGGTGAACCAGTGCCTACAGACATCATGGTTTTTTTACCGGGCATGAGATGGCGATTAGTGTCGAATAACATATTATTTGTCGCTTTTAAAAATTAATTCCGTCTCCATAAGATTAACTGAAGCCCTCGCTCTATAAAGATTCTAGCAGCTTTTTTGACCACAAAAGTACAGCAGTGACTTTAACAGGTTAGTTGTCGCTATTTAAACTTTTGACAAATTTTGTGTCGCTTCTTAAAAAACGGGACTTGTAAAAATTAGACAATCAAAGTCCTCTTGAGGCGTCCTGGTGATACGGGATTGTACCCTCGATCGAATGTCCGAAAGCCTCCCCATCACCTACGTTCTCGATCGCAATACAATGTTTCTAACTTTTGGTATCGCTGGGGTCGAAACTCTCAACGCCGATCGCGTTTACATTAGTATCAACACTTGAGATTATTCCGGCTATCGGGACTGTCACCCCCATTATATTCAAGCCATTCAAGAAGTATTTCGGATAGGGGCACAATAGGGGAAAGAACGTGATACACTCTCTATCTTAATACCTCTGATTGAGCTAAAAAAGACAGAAATCATTAAATAAATTAGGCAATAATGAGGGAGTGCCTTGCGAAAAAAAGTTGGTTTTGTTACGGCGGTGAAGTTGCTGGCGGCGTTTGCGATTCCTGTGAGTTAAGTCTGGCAGCGTTTAAGGAGTTAGGTTTACAAGATCCGCTGCCTTATGCTCCCAACCATAAAACCTATAGATAAAATTTTTCTTAATAATTTGGCCACAACAGTTGACTGAAGCTTAACCAACGGATAATCTATTTTAATGAAAGTTTATTCCAAATAGCTTATAATAGTTATGCAATTTTCAACTGCCACTTAAACTCCTAAAAATCATGAAGCGGCGGCATTTTGTTGGGTTATCACTATTGTTTGTAGCAAGCTGTTCTACAACAGTCAATCAATCTAATCGCAGTTCTTCCAGTTTGGCCGTAAGTGAACCTGAAACCCTTGAATTTGCTGTAACTGATGTTCAGGGTGCAGAAGATTTGCAGCAAAATTATCAAACCTTTCGGACTGTTCTTGAGGAAGTTTTGGAGAAAAAAATTGAATTATTCCCCGTAGATAACTATATAAGAGCAGCCGTAGCTCTCCAGTCGGAGCGGCTAAAATTAGCTCTAACAGGGCCATCTGAATATGTGATTATGCGGGCCCGGACAAATGCTGTGCCCATCATTGCCATCACCCGCCCGGACTATCACTCAATTATTGTTGTTCGTGCCAATAGTGAGATTAAGTCAGCAGCACAATTGAAAGGTAAAACAATAGCTATGTGGAAAATAGGTGCAACTGGTGGTCATCTAGGCCCGATTAAAATTCTCCTGGATGCTGGCTTAAATCCCCAATCCGACTTCAAAATCTCAATGTTGGAAAGAAAGGGTTTGCAGGCTCTCAAACAAGACCAAGTTGATGCCTTAGCAATTGGTGTGAATAGATACAAAGATTTACTCAAAACAGACGGTTTATCAACCAATGATTTTCGGATTATTGCCACAGGGCAACCCTTACCTAGTGATTTGTTTGTTGCTAGTAGCAACCTGCCTAATACTCTTGTTGAAAAAATTCGCGACCGCCTGGTAGAAAATCAAGATCAGCTAATTGAAGCAATTTTAGTTGGGAAAGATAATGATAAGTATCAAGGAGCTAAACTGATGCCAGCTAACGACAGTGATTATAACATGATTCGTGAAGTTTATAAGGCTATTGGTCAGGGGAATGTCTTTTAAGGTTAAATTTTATCTAATGCCTACTTTGTAGTAGGCTTTTAGCCCTTAATCCTCCATAAACTCTAGGGAAGATTGCCTACTATGAATAAGAGACTTTATTTATGTGCATTAGACCTCTTGCAAAATAATTTTATGATATAATGAAAAGTTTTGCTAAGAGTTGATTGAATCCCAACTCCTAACTTATTTTCACTCTGGTCTTGCTATAAACAGG
>NZ_JAUBOY010000097.1:0-8492 GCF_036700465.1 Microcoleus sp. T3_A4
GGGGGACGAAAACAAAAACGACTTTGTAAGCAGGTATAAAGCAATTTGTCAAATTTGTTAACAAAAAAGTCAATTTGGCTAGTCAAACTGACTAGCAGATTTTGCTAGCAGAAGTTGCCTAGATGTCCGCTACACGTCAATGTGTGTACGTCCATATATGGACTTACAAAATGTCAATCAATAGGTCAAACAATTGACCTATACCAATAAGTTGGTATAGTGCAACATACTGCACTATCTGGAATCTAGTCAATTCCGCTGCCTCCGCATTGTCAATTTATTGACTATTTTGAGCGAACACCAGTGTGCGTTTTTCCGCCTTCCTAAAAATAGAATACGCTGTTGGAGAGGTTTCGCGATATAGTGGATCTCAATTGGTGTTAGCCAAATGCAAAAAAAAAACTGCTACCACCCGAAAGTAGCAACAGACCCCAACTCCCCGCCAAGGGAGCGTTCCAATAATCATTATTAAGTCCAGTTTACCGTAAGCACGTTTAAAGTACGTCTAAAATTTTCAGGGGTCAGTTTAACTTTCGGGTGAGAGCGATTCAGAATAAGAATCATTCTCACTATGATATCAGAAAAGTTCGATATTCGGAACCATCTAGAAAGACTTGAGCCAGCAAAGGCTAAGAATTTTTACACTTGCCCAGTCTGCGAGGGACATCGGCTAGGTGTAGACCCCAAAACTGGTAAATTTCAATGCTGGAGCGGTGGCTGTAGCACTGCTGACATCCGCGAAGCTATTCGGCCGCTGTCGGAATTCTTGGCAGAAGTCAAAGGCGATCGCCCTGCACGGCAAGCAAGAAAACCGAAAGCTCAAAAGAAAGAATACCCGCCCGCACCAATTCCGATCGGTGCAAAACTTCTTAGACTACCAGCACCCGGAAAACTACCACGCGCTGAACGGCCAAGATATTTCCCGCAAGGTGTGCCAAGTAATGCTGCACAAATTACCTACCGCTACAGCAACACTCAAGAAGTTAAGCGGTTTGAATGGCCAGAGCCGACCCACCCGAAGGGACGCGACAAAACTTATAGACAAGTTCACACCGACTTCAACGGCAAACAAATCTGGAAAAAAGGTGACGCTCGCTGGCCGGCTTACCAAATTAATGAAGTTGTCGAGCTCCTAAAAAACATCCCAGACGGGGAACCCGTCGTAGTCTTAACACTTGAGGGAGAACCCAACGTAGAACTTGGACGGCTGCACAGTATCGCAGCTTTGACTGTACAAGGAAGCGCTTGGAGCCATCCAGAAATCCAGATAATGCTGGAGACGCTGCGAGCGACGGGTAAAAATGTCTCGATCGCAATGTTGCGCGATAACGACGCGGCGGGCATCAAGAAAGGTCAAGAAGTTTGGCTCGTTGCGCGTCACATTCAATTTCCTTGCATAGTTATAGATCCGCGCAAAATTTACCCCGATATCCCGGAAGCCGGCGACATCAAGGAAATTTTAGAGGCGATCGGTGCTGATGAATTTCTGAACCGGGTAAATGCAGAGATTGCAGCACAGGCACAGAACCCGGAACCATTACCCGCACTAGAGAAAGCACTACCGTTTGAGCCAGACACAAAATACACGCAGCTTTTACGGCGATGGAAGAAGCGCCGCCAATACACTCCGACTGTGCGGTGCAATCTTGAATTCGTGAAATTGCCGGAACCCGGCCCGAACACAATTACAGCCATCAAAGCAGGACTCGGACGCGGTAAAACTCAGTGGCTAGCGTGGCTGACTGCTGTCTGCACTTTAGGCAAGTTTTTCTTGCTGGGACACCGTAACGCTCTGCTCCGGGGAACTTCTGAGCGCTGCAATTTCTACCATATTCAATTTGATGAAGGCTGGAAAATGCTTTCAGACCCCGACGGCCGCATTGCTTCTTGCGTAGACTCGCTGCTGAGGTTTCTAGATGACAGCGCTGACTACAATTGCACAATTATTTTGGATGAAGTCGAGAGCGTTGTCCGCCACATTCTCACTAGCCGCACAATTTCCGCATCCGATCGCATAGCAATTCTTGAGAAATTTACACGGCTCCTAAGTTCCGCTAGCCGCATAATCTTACTTGACGGCCACCTCACCGATGCCACGGTAGCTTATATCGCATCGCTCGCACCGGGTAAGGAAGTCACAAAATACGAAAACACTTTCAAAGCCACCTTGCCTAAAGTAGAAATTTTCAAGGGTTCCGGTGCACCGCTGAAAGCTTCACAGATAGAAGCCTTTAAAAATTTAATCCTCAAAGCAGACCGGCCCGCAGTATTTTGTGATTCAAAAAATGATGGCATCGCACTCTGCCGACAATTAGAGGAAGTACACGGCGCGGGTACAGGACTGTTACTGACTGCCGACAACTCAACAGAGGACTTGCAGGCAGAATTTATCAAAAATCCCAGTGAGTCAATCAGTTCGCACAAATGGTCATTTATCGTAGCTACGCCACTGCTACAGGACGGCGTTGATATTTCAATCCCTGACTATTTCTCTGAGGTTTTCGGAATGTTTGGCGGCGTTGTGACGGTAAATTCTGTTTGCCAGATGGTACGACGGGTAAGGCATCCGATCGGAGGTATCAAAATACTTTGTGCAGCGCGTGGCCTTCCTCTGCGAGATGGAGGTGAACTTTATGCCGCTAGATTTCAGAAATTGATGGCTGATCGGATGGCCGCTGATATTTCAGAATTTGATGAGCGGCCACTAGAAGATATTCAAGCCGAAATTTATGAAGAAGCAAAGCGCTGTCTGCATGAGCGAGCTTGGATTGATTTAAAAATCTTGGAGAATATTGAACAGCCGTACTTTTATGATTTTGTCTGCGAACTGCTGAGAGAATCGGGCCATGAAGTTTTAGAGCTCGACATTGAAAGTGCAGAGACTCAAAAACACAAACAGGTTAAGGAGGAAGTAAAGGAAGAGTACGCGGAAGCGGTGGCAATGGCTGAAATTATCCCGATCGCTGAAGCTGAGAAAATTCTCAAGCGGCAAAACCACAAGAAAGTCACAGAAGCCGACATCCGCGCCGCTAACCGTGCAATTATTGCCGACCAACTACCAGGCATCGAAATTACTGGAGCCCTGGTGCTGAGACTTAAAAAAGATAACAAGCTTTTGCCAGCGATGCGGAACCTGTGGGAATTTCAAAACCCAGACAAGGCAAAGCAGTTACGCGGCTACAAATATGAAGAAGGCAAACTAAAAGTTTTCGGCTCCGACCACAGACTTAATCCGCAGATTCTCCGAGCACTCCAAAAACTCGACATCGGAAAATTCTTAGTAGAAGGCGATCGCACTTTCTGCAATGACTCACCGGAAGTTCTGGCAGTGGCTAAGTGGGGGGAAGGAAAGGAAGCGGCCACACTTGACCTGAAAATCAAAAATCAATCTAATATCCAATACCTGCAAAGCTTGCTCGCTCATCTTGGCGGGGTCAAACTTGTTAAAGCCCAAACCCAGAAAAAAGGACAGCAGCGCGAGTACCGCTACAGACCAGAGGGGGGAAGCTTGCCCGCAGACTTCAACGAACTTTACGCCGCCGTCTCATCAAAAATGCTCCAAAAATGGGAAGAAAAAGTTCAGAAAAAAGAGTCAGAAAAACGCTCATCAGTATCGGCTGGAACGGTTGACAGCACTAGCGTAGAACTGGTAGCACCCCTACCCGATATTCTCTATAACAATGCAGCGAGGGGTGCTACCGAAATTGAGGAAGATTTAGAGGCTACCATCTGTCAGACAGAGGTGGCTACCACTTCCCCCGAACTTCCGGCAGAACTTCCCGAACCGGAAGCGCCGATCGCAAATTGGACGGGCTGGGTAAATCGCTGGGGTAAATGGTGCGAGGCACGGGTACTTGGCTGGTGTGAAGCTGGAACTCAGTACAAGGTGCAATTCTTGCAGGCTAGCGGCGAGCTTGGTGAGATGCTGGTATTCCCTGAGAAATTCCATCCTGCTTAACTCTGATCGCAAAACTCGCAGCTAGAATCTAAAATCCAAAATGAAATCAGACAGACACGGGCAAGCGGCTATCTTGTCGCCGGCACAAATTGAATTGTTATTTACTGAGGGCTTGCAGTCCGATCGCGATCGAGCGCTGTTTGGAGTTTGCTTGTACACGGCGGCTCGGATTGCTGAGGCTTGCTCTCTCAAGACTGAGGACTGCTACACCACGACCGGGCAAGTGCGGGAAGAAATCAACATCAGGAAAGCGGCAACCAAAGGACAAGTAGCAACTCGCGGCATCCCAGTTAACCCAGAATTGCGATCGCTTTTAATTCTCTGGCAACCAAGCGCCGGCCCGACTTTTTTATTTCCTGGTCGGCACACTTCCCACAAACTCCGACATATCAGCAGTGACAGCGCCGCTGTAATTCTCAGGGAAGCTTGCAAGAAAGTCGGAATTGAGGGAGCATCTACCCACAGTTTCCGCCGCACTGCACTAACCCAGATGTCAAACTCTGGTATCCCACTGCGAGTTATCCAAGAAGTTAGCGGCCATCGCACTCTGTCAGAACTCCAAAAATATTTAGAGGTTTCTGACTCGCAGGTCAAAGGAGCGATCGCCTCATTGTCCCTACTTTCTTACGTCGGAAAACCTAAGTTTGACGAGCTAGAGCCTACATCCCCTACTGTGCCGTTATCATAGTATTTTGAGGGTGTAAATGGTGGCGTTATTGCTGTGAAGTAGGGGTTTATTGAGAATAAAGATATTCTCTGTAACTCTTGACAGTTACCTGTAAGTTACTTATATTGGTTACAGATACGGGTAGGTAACGAGTAGGTAACTTATGGCAATTCCATCGGTGATGCAAGGTTTGATAGAGACGGACGGTGGCAAGGTATTCGAGCTTGACTCCCCAAAGGGTGCGACGTGGCTAGAGTCTGTTGGCTCTTTCAGGTATGAACCCACAGGGGACGGCAAACCCTACACAGTCCGCAAGGAAACAGGCAAGGGCGGTGACTACTGGTACGGTTACAGAAAGATGGCAGGCAGGTTACATAAGAAATACATCGGCAAGTCCTCAGAGATAAGTACAGCAAAGCTTGAGGAGATTGCAGAGGCTCTAAATACTCCCCCACAACCACGGGTTACAGATAGGGTTACAGAGGTTACAGATACAATCAATCAATCGGTTACAGACAGAGTTACAGATGCGGTTACAGTTGAGGAATTCACTGCTTTAAAATCTCAAGTCCAATTGCTGCAAGAATCCTTAGAAGCTTTGAGGAGTGAACTGCCGGGAAAGTCCGACGCGGGTAATTTTGAAGAGTTACCCACAGTTACAGACAGCGAGTTACAGATTGAGTTGGGTAACTCAGAATACGATCATGCTCTCACCACACCAGAGGAAGCTCTGGCACAAGCCAAGATTTTCGGCTTCACTCCAGAGGAAGCGCTTGCCGATGCCCATTTTCAAATCGCGATGCTCACAGCTAACTATGATGAGCTAGAGGATAGGTTTGAAGCGAAAAAGCGTGAGCTTGCAGAATTGCGATTGCAACTTGAGACAGAACGCGCCGATCGGGAAGAAATTGAAGCAGAACTCTCCGACCTAAAACAAAAATCGGCCCCTGCCAAAAAATTGCCCGACACTTTCATTTTCCTGAATGAGCTTAAAGCGGCCTTCCCTAGGACTAAATTCGCTATCAGCGATGCTGAGAAGATTTTAGGGATACTTGAGAAGCTCTGACCTAGAAATTTTGGAGGGAAGCGATGATTAGATGCGAAAAATGCAACTCGCTCAACGTCAAACGGGGCGAAACATTCTTTATCCTTGAGCAACTAGAGGAAAAAACCCATTGCAGATGCAACGACTGCGGGGCAAGCTTTGAGAAGTACAGCGATATTACAGACCCTGAAGTGCGCCACGACCTACGGAACCAGTTAGAAATTCAACAGGAAGAACGCGGGGAGCGAGTGCGATGATTGAGAAGTCCTGAGACACATCTTGCAAGATTAGGAATCGTGCCCCGGTTAGCTTCGGGGCTTTCTTACAAAACTTTATACAGCCACCACTTGACAAAGTAGCCGGAAAACACGATCGTTAAGGAACTGAGGAAGATTGATGCGCGACTGCTAAGCACTTGGAACTGCTTAACAAGTCACGACTTCCCCAAACGTTCACAACAACGCTTGGAGCCTAATAATAATGCCACATTCAGCCGATTGCCTATGCGGGCGATCGCAATTATTTACGTTTTGCGCGGATACTCCCAAGCCTGAGTTTTGGTTCGGGGATGCCGTAACTTTTTGCTGGACTGATGAAAACACCGGAACCGAATATCTAGAACGCGGTGAGGTTTGCGGTGTTGCTTGGAACCAGCCGGAGAATTGCTGGGAATATATTGTCACTTGGCTGAGTTCAACTGCTTACCCCGCGAGTGACTATCCAATCTTTGATGGCAATTTTGTTACGGCGGGGGTTTTATGGAAACCTTAGCGCCGTTTAAATCCTCCCGAAGGATCGACGAACTCAAAGCAATTGCAGAATCTTGCAACCTGACAAAAGACCAAGCTAGACAGTTTGGAGACTTGCGAGCGACCGCAACTTGGGAAAAACTGCTTAGTTCGCACGGGTTGGAGTTCGATCGCAAACCTGAAATCACATCTATTGACGGCTCGACTGTTTCCAATGAAATTCCACACCAGATTAATTTGCTGGAATGGGTAGATTTTGGACAAGCCCTCGCCCTGGCTCTTGCGTCGGTTGGCTGTGCACTGCTGATTTTGGGGCAATTCCCCCGCATCAATCCGCTAAATCTTTTCCCTGTAAAAATCACAATTCAGGTAGGTAAATGACATGGGCATGATGACAAAACTATTTGGTGGCGAGGTTTCCGATGCCATCAGCAGTAAATCTGAGAAGTTAACCGCTCCGACCGATGCCAACGTAATCACCCCGCTAAATCCCGGCAACTTCACGAGCATCCGCACCACGCCCGTAGTGGATGCCCCTCGATACTTCGATAAAGAAGAGGCGGACGCAATGAAGGTGCTGGCGAAGGAAAAAACCGAGGGAGCTCGCCACGCCAAAAAAGCGTACAAATCGCTAGGGCAGATTGAGGAAGCGGACGCAAAGGTACATAAAGCGCACCGGGGCTATGAAAAAATCGTCGCCACCAATGAACTCACCAAAAAAAAGGCTGACGTGGGCTTGGCAAAGCATCTGCACGGCTTGCGCCCTGGTTATGCCCGATTAGGGGTGAAATTAGAGAACGCCGAAAACCGCGCCAGTGAACGGATTGAAGTTATCAAAGCCAAGCTACTGGGAGGGACAAAAGAATGATAAAGGCGATCGCACTTGGCAACAATTTTCTGCTGACTGCGATTGCCTCCAGCTTCCTATGCTGGTTGGCATCGCTGCATTTCTCACTTCTGCATTTTGTACAAGCACTGTTTGCTCTCAAGCTGGTTGTCAGCATCAGCGCTTGGATTTTGGATGATGCTTTGGTGGCCATCCTCAAAATCAACTTGATACAGCTTCGCTTTCGACTGATTGCCAGCACGATCGGCGCTTTGGTCGGGATGGGGGTGATGTTGTGTCGCTCTTGAAAGTGTCTGTTCTTTCTCTCTCGGGTCTTACCCTCTGGCTAGCTCCCCCGTTCATCTTTTCTCGCAAAATACCGCTGCACAACTTCATCCAAGGCGTTGCCCTGGTGTCTGGTTTTGCTTGCTGCTTTGAGGCGCGTCGCTCTGCCTTGAAGGTGGCAAAAGAGGAGGAATTTGAGGCGATGAAAGCGCGGGCGATCGACGCCGACGTGGCAGATGAACTCAGTACCTCGATCTATGTGGCTGAGCAGCAACGACGGAACGAGGCGGAACTTTTGTTAGCTACCGATGCCAACCGAGAACTGCTAGAACGCGCTCTAGCGATGAGTTCTGAGGAAGAAGAGCGGGAAAACGTTCAGCTAGCTGAGAACGCCGATAATGAGCTGCGAGAACGCATCTTGCAATTGCAGGCTCGCGGGTACGGCAAAGCAAAAATCATTCTTGAAATTTGGGGAGTGTCAAAAGGAGGCTCCCAAAAATACAAGGATGCTGAGGCTGAGTATAAGCGTCTGGTTGGTGAATAGTTGCAGCGCGTATGCAGATACTAGAACCCTATAGGGTTCTCTAGGATGCAAGAGTGTTGTTGATGTAGACTGCGTGCTGGAACGGTGTCACCCTTCCCTTTTTAACAAGAATCAGCAAATGCAACTAAAAATCACTCAACTACGTGGCGGAACGGTGTAACCCTTCCGCGCTTGGCAAGAATTAGCAAGTGCTAGCACAATCAGAGGTCAAAAATCAGTAGTGAGGAGTAGAGGCTACGACCTATAGGTCGGAATTCCAAGTAATGCCGAAAACACGGGGGAGGACACACCCTCCCCATTCTCCAAAATATAACCCTCAAACCCGCGCTACCCTCCCCAAAGGGGGACGAAAACAAAAACGACTTTGTAAGCAGGTATAAAGCAATTTGTCAAATTTGTTAACAAAAAAGTCAATTTG